>NZ_QUDI01000002.1:0-217180 GCF_003477465.1 Parabacteroides sp. AF48-14 | reverse complement strand
GATAAGCTTTTGCAAAATGGAGTAGATTGTGAACTTCATCTCTTTGAAGGTGCCGGACATCCGATCTTCTTATATAGAAAACCGCTTACGGATGATTATTATAAAATCCGGAAATTGACGGATAACTTTTTGAGAAGATATGGATTTTTATAGGTCTCATGATTCTTTTTAATATAAGATTATAATCATAAAAGAGTAATCAATATTTTTTGATCTTTTGTCGGTAATGTCCTATATTTGTAACCGATTCTTTGATTATTAACTGATTATTTTAAATTTAGACCATGAAGTACATTATTCAGTTTTTTGCGGCTATATGCCTGTTTATGTTTTCAGCACAATCTGTGAGTGCGCAGAAAGATTATTTTAAGGACTTGCCTGCGGAGTGTTCTCCTCAAAAAGTCGGAACGATTTTAAGCCAGCGTTTTATTCCTTCCAAACATATGTTGCATGGAGGCAAATGGATTCATTATGCCGAGGTTTGCACCTGGTACGGAGCGTTAAGATATGCAGAGGCGGCTGGAGATAAAAAGCTGGTGAAGCAACTTCAGGATCGTTTTGATCTGCTTTTTACGACAGAAAAATCATATCAGCCTATTATGAACCATGTGGATTTGAATATGTTCGGATGTCTGCCTCTTGAATTTTATAAAGTGACGAACGATAAAAAGTATCTGGAACTCGGTATGCCGTATGCCGATACGCAGTGGACTTTGCCGGCCGGTGCTACACCGGAAGAAAAAGCTTGGGCCGACAAAGGTTTATCCTGGCAAACCCGCCTCTGGATCGATGATATGTTTATGATTACGATCGTTCAGGCACAAGCCTACCATGCAACCGGTAAACATGAATATATAGATCGTGCAGCAAAAGAAATGGTTGTTTATCTGAATGAATTACAGCGTCCGAACGGACTGTTTTACCATGCTCCCGATGTCCCTTATTTTTGGGCCAGAGGCAATGGATGGATGGCTGCCGGCATGGCAGAGTTGTTGCTGTCTACTCCGAAAGACAATCCGGATCGTGCCCGGATTCTGGAAGGATACCGGTTGATGATGAAAAATCTGAAAGATTACCAGAGTGAAAGTGGCATGTGGAACCAATTGGTTGATAAAGCAGATTGTTGGCCGGAAACATCCGGTTCGGCCATGTTTACATACGCTATGATTATGGGCGTGAAAAAAGGTTGGCTGGATGCTGCGGAATATGGACCGGTGGCCCGGAAAGCCTGGATTGCTTTAGTCCCCTATATCAATAAGGATGGCGATGTGGAAGAGGTTTGCGTAGGAACGAACAAGCAGAATGATCTCCAATATTATTACGATCGTCCCCGCGTTGCAGGTGATTTTCACGGACAGGCTCCGATGTTGTGGTGTACATATGCTTTGTTATGTGAGTAAAAAATTATCCCTCTTCCGTTTTTCCGAACTGCAACCCGAGGAAGAGCGCGCCCGGTACCAGGATAATTCCGGCTGAAACCAGCAGGGCAATCCGGAGCGAGTACATATCATTGAGCCAACCGATGAAGGGGGCGATAGCTGCGAACATCAGGCGGATAATGAAGTTACGGATGGAAAGCACTGTCGCTCTCATGTCGGAAAAGGTCATTTGGTTGATGTAGCCTTTCAGGATCGGAGTGGCGAAACCGCGGAAAATATAGAAGACGAGCAGGATGGCAAGTCCGGCGTAAGTCAGGTTGAAAGCCAGCGAAACATAACCGCCTACGATCACGACAAGGATCAGGATTCCCATCTTGTGCGGCCCGAAATAGCGGTCTACCCGGTCCGACCAGAGGGCAGCCAGACCGACTGTCAGGTTCAGGACCGTCCAGATGATGCCATACCAGGATATAGGGGTTTTCAGGAACATCAATACCGGCTGTACGAACCAGGCCATTGTCAGTGTTGCCGCCCCGATGATTCCGGAAAACATGATGTTGTAGCAAAGTTTTTTATTTGTGACCAACGAATATTTAATGATTCGCATAATCTCATTGACCGGATTTTGAATCTTGTTCGAACGGTTGACCTCCCTCAGTGCAAATGCAGCCGGAATACCCGTAAAGGCAATAACGGCCTGTGCGTAAAAAGGAAAACGAAGCGAATAAGCAGCTAACAGCCCGCCGAATATGCCGGCAACGGCCTCTGCAAAATTGCCGATCATCGTGATGCGTCCTTCATACCGGAGATATAAGTTCTCTTTTTTATATTGGGCGGTCGTATCGTACAACAAAGCCGAATCGGCACCGTTCACCAATGTTTGTCCGGTTCCCAACAGTAATTCGGCAAAAAGAAATGCAGTGAAAGTGGAGGTAAAGGAATAGCATAAATACCCGAAAAAGAAAAGGATACACCCCAATATCAAACATTTGCGCCGTCCCCATACGTCAGCCAGGTAACCGGAAGGAATCTCTAACGCCACAGCCGCTACCGAATAGACACTTTTCAGAATAAACACATCCTGCAACCCTAATCCATGTTTTTCATAGAAAAGCACGATGATAGGCATGACCAATGTAAACCATTTGGAGAGTTTAATCAGATAGAGCGCCAGTATATTCCGTTTCATGCCTGCAAAGGTACGAAATGCAAATTAAAACAAAATACAATAACCCCCATTTCGGCAGTTTTTCTATTTCGTCCGAAATTCTGATCGGTTTTGGATTGACTTTTTTCATGGTTTTGCCCTTTTTGTCTGACAACAGATGAAAGGAGGTGCCGAGGTTGTTCCGAAAAGCATGCAATTTGATTGCCGGAAACTGGAAAGGCCGTCAAAGTGATAAAGCTTAACTCCCGGAGAATCGAATATTTGAAAATAAAACGGACGGCGTCCCAAATATCTCAAGGAAATTCAGGTGCTTTTTTGCCCTAAAGACGGTCCTCTTTTCCATTACGACCGTCCAAATCGCCATTACGACCGTGCTAATCTTCGCGAGGTGCCGAGTGCACTACACATTAGCACGGTCACAATGGCAAAGAGGACGGTCATAATTGTTGAAAACGCTCAAAAAAGGCGAAAAAGTCCCTTTTTGAGGTCCAAAAAGCGGATTAACATTTATTTTGTTTCGGATGCCTTTTGATCCTGAAAAATACGTTTTGTACAATAACCCCCCCCTGCACAGGTGGGGATGTGTCAAAACTGCCCTGTTCCCGCGCTTGACGCGGGATCGCATTAAAACTGACCGTATAAACAACTGATTGATAAGGCCTGTTCTTTTTCGGCTCCGCGTCAAGCGCGGGGACAAGGGTGTTTTGACACACTGCCACTGTCAAATAATTAGACAGTGGTGTACAAATATTAGACAGAATGGAAATTAAGGTTTATATATAAGTGTTTGCGTGTTAGTTGTTTATGTCTTTTGGCATGTTTTTTGATTGTTTTTCAATGGATATGGAATTAATGTCAAATCGATAAAAAACAAACTGATATGAAAAACCTGAATATCGCATTGCGTTCCCTTTTCAAAAAAGGCAGGAGTAACGGGATCAAGATTTTATCATTGGGGGTAGGGTTAGCAATGGGCTTGGTGCTGATCGCCAAAGTCTGTTTCGAGCTTTCCTATGATGATTTTTATCCGGATAGCGAGTGCATCTATCAGATACGGGAGAATGTCTCGATAGGTGAAAGGGTTATGGACGATCTGGACTATGTCAGTGGAGGCATTGCGCCGGGGATGAAACTTGAGATTCCGGGAGTGGTCGCTGCCACTCGTGGTTTTTCATTGGGCAATTCAGTGTTTTTCATGCCTGATAAGAATAAGTATAAAGCCGATTTCCTGCTGGTAGATGAATGCTTTTTCGATGTCCTGCCGCAAAAAGTGCTATCGGGAGATGCGAAGCAGATTCTTTCGAGACCCTTGTATGTGCTTGTATCCAAAAGTTTGGCCGAAAGGATAGGGGAGGGAAAAGACGTAACCGGTATGTCGTTTGAGTTGGCCTCTTACCCCGGTCGAGTAATCACGATTGGCGGTGTGTTTGAAGATGTTCCTGAAAATTCGCATTTAAAATATGATGTGCTTTTGTCGTTATGTTCGTTTAAGGAAGTGATGGGTTGGAGTAATGAGAATGGCTGGTGGGGTGGAGATAGCTATCATGGGTATGTTAAAGTTCAGCCGGGAGCCGATCAGGAGGCATTGGAGGCTGAAATGGCCAAGATGTTGGAACGCCACGTTCCTTCCGCGAAGTTGAAAGAGATGGGAATGACTTATCGTTTATCCTTAAAACCCCTTAAAGAGGTCTATGCAACCTCTTCGGCTGTAAAGGGGATGGCGGTTATGTTGTCATTGATTGCTTTTGCCATTTTGTTTGCGGCTTTGATGAATTATATCCTACTGATGGTCTCTTCATTAGTTGTCCGCTCTAAAGAGGTTGCCATTCATAAATGCTACGGTGCTTCCGGTAAAAACATATCGGGGATGATCTTTTCCGAAACGTTTGTGAACCTGTTTGCCTCCGTATTACTCTCTGCCTTATTGATACTTGCCCTTCGCGAATGGTGGAGGAATTGTTGAAGGCTTCTTTGGGTGCTTTGTTTACCTGGCAGACGATTTTGTTACTGGTGGGTGTATGCCTGTTGGTCTTTCTCTTTGCCGGCCTGTTTCCTTCTTATTTGTTTTCCCGCGTACCGGTGGCGGTTGCTTTCCGGTCCTATACCGAATCGCGCCGGCTTTGGAAAAAAGGATTGCTGTTTGTCCAGTTTGTTGCCGTCGGTTTTTTGGTTACATTGCTGGCAATTATCGGTTTGCAGTATCAGAGGATGGTGACGGATGATCCCGGATATTCATACGATCGGGTTATATATGCGTCTCTTTCCGGAGTAGAGAGTTCTGCGGTCCGGATGGTTATGGATGAATTGGAGAAACTGCCGGAAGTGGAGGCGGTAGCGGCTTCAGACGGCTTGCCGGTTTGGGGAGGGGCCGGAAATATGATTTACCGGGACGGATCTGATGAGATCGCTTTGCATATTAGAGATCTGAGATATATGGATGCCAACTATATCCCGTTGATGGGTATAAAAGTGATAGAGGGAAAAGCCTTCGACCGCTCATACTCCGATTCGGCACGTATCGTAATGATCAGCCGGGCAACAGCGGAAAAATTGGTGTTGGTCCAGGGGTGGAAGGATGGTGTAATCGGAAAAAAACTTCGTATAAGTGAACATAGTGACCCGAATGATCCGAATGGTTTTGAGGTTATCGGTGTCTATGATGAAGTGCGGGCCGGAGCGATCGACTCTTACCTTATGCCGCCGACGGTCTGGTTTTATTCAAGCAAGCCGGGTCATGTAGTTTCAATGAAATTGCACGGGAATGTTACGGTCGAGAATATGAAACTCATTGAGAATACCATTCAGAAGCTTCTCCCGGATAAAGATATTTCGGTAAACTCTTACGAAGCGAGTATCATCAATATGTATTCGGCTTCCCGTTTGTTCCGTAATTCCGTTATGCTGGGCGGCTTGGTTACTTTCCTGATCACTCTTGTCGGCCTGATCGGATATATTGCGGACGAAACGACCCGTCGCCGTAAAGAGATAGCGATCCGCAAGGTGAATGGTGCGACAGTAGCTAACATCATGGAGATTATATCAAAAGATATACTCTATATGGCTGTTCCGGCCGTGCTTTTAGGAGTCATGAGTTCTTACTGGATGGGGGAAAACTGGTTGCAACAGTTCTCCGAAAAGATACCGTTAAGCGTCTTTATCTTTGCGGGTTCTGCATTGGCAATTTGGCTGGTTGTCCTGGTTATGGTCGTAGCGCGTACCTGGAGTATTGCGAACGAGGACCCGGTGAAGAGTTTGAAGTCGGAATAGTATATATAAAAGGATAATAGATATGAGAAATTTGAATATAGCCATTCGCTCGCTTTTCAAGGGAGGAAGGCACAACATGATGAAGATTGTTTCGCTGAGCGTAGGCTTGTCGGTGGCTTTGGTCTTAATTGCCAAAATCTATTTTGAACAGTCGTACGATACTTTCTACCCGGATGCAGACCGGACTTATCAGATTTATGAAAATTATAGCCAAGATGGCAAAGAGTCGGATTATTATAATGTAAGCGGCGCTGTAGCCCCCGGTATGCTATATGAGGTACCCGGTGTGGAGGCTGCTACCCGCCTTACTTATATCGGAGGGGATGAATCTTTGTTTTCAACCTCTGATAAAGAACGTTATTCAGCTCGTTTTATCATGATGGCGGATAGTAATGTGTTTGATCTGTTTCCGCGTCCTATCCTGTCCGGGAATCCGAAAAAAATATTGGCTAAACCCTGGTATGCGATGATTTCCCGCTCTTTGGCGGAAAAGATGGGCGGAATCGAGAAGGTCGAGGGGCTGACGATTATTCCCGATAATAATCCGGGAACGAAAGTGACGATCGGAGGCGTGTTCGAGGATATACCGGAGAACGCCAACCTGCGTTACGATATGTTGGTTTCCATGACTGGAATGGATAAGGAGAGTTTGGAGAACTGGTTGGGTAACGACCGCTATAAAGGGTATGTACGCCTGGTGCCGGGCGTCACTGCCGAAAGTCTTACGCCGGCCATACATGATATGGCGCTTCGCCATCAGAATGCGGAGGATATGAAGAGATGGGGAATGGAACTGACCTATACATTGAAGCCGATTCTCGATTTGCATAAGAAATCAGGCGAGGTGAAAAGCATGGTCATGATGCTGGCTATCCTGGCCTTAGCTTTGTTGTTTACGGCTGTGATGAATTATATACTGATTGCTATTTCTTCGATTGTGAACCGGACGAAAGAGATTGCCGTACATAAATCGTATGGGGTTTCGGAAGGGAATATCCACAATATGATGATGTCTGAAACACTGGTGCACATGGTTTGTTCGATCGTGTTGGCTGTCTTTTTGATTTTTCTGGGCAGGGATATGATACACGAATTGCTGGATGTTTCTGTCGAAGGATTGTTGTTCTCGAAAGGAGCGTTGATCCTGCTGGCGGTATGTGTGGTTGTTTTTCTGGTGACGGGTTTTGTGCCGGGAGCTTTGTTTGCACGTATTCCGGTGGCAGCCGCTTTCCGTAATTTCCGTGAAAGCCGCCGTGTCTGGAAACTCGGCCTGTTGTTCCTACAGTTTATTGCAGCCGGTTTTTTGGTCACGCTGCTTATCATTGTGGGGAGGCAGCACATATTTATGGTGAACAGTAATCCCGGCTATTCTTATGACCGCCTGGCCTATTGCAGCATATCGGCGATCGACTCGACGACCCGTTACAAGGTGTTGGACGAATTGATGCGCATCCCGGAAGTGGAGGCGGTGACGACATCGACCATATTGCCTTTTTGGGATAGTCTGGCCGGTAATAATATTGCTTTGCCCGAATCTGATAAAGAGCTCTTTAATATCGCAGACCAGTATTGGTCCGGCAATGGTTTTCTGAAACTGATGGAGATTCCTGTCATCGAAGGACGTTCGTTTACGGAGAATATCCCGAAATCGGATGAAGTGATGGTTAACCGCGCTTTTGTCGAAAAGATGAAAGAGTTTACGGACTGGTCTGACGGCCCGGTCGGCAAATCCATTTATATTTCGGAACATGCCAATTATGATTCTAAGTTTTATACGATTTGCGGGGTGTATGAAAATTACCGTATCGGCTCACTTATCAGCCAGGACGATCGGCCTTCCGTATTGTTCTACCGGCAGCGGCCCCTGGATTACCTGCTGGTAAAATTCCATCAGATAACCCCGGATGCCGTTGCAAAAGTAAATGACAAGTTAGAGGAACTTATCCCGGATAAGGATATGAAGCTTTCGGTTTGTTCGGTCTCGATGGTAGAGCAGTACAGCAGTTCCCGGAAGTTCAGGGATCAGGTCCTGATCGGCGGCATTATCACGTTGCTTATCTCCATGATCGGATTGATCGGTTATACGAACGACGAGGTGAACCGTCGCCGTAAAGAGTTGGCTATCCGGAAGGTGAACGGGGCTACATTGAAAGATATACTGACTATGTTCCTGACCGATATTTTATGGCTCGCCCTGCCTGCTATCGTGTTAGGATGTATCATTACCTATTATGTCGCGGAACGCTGGCAAGAGCAGTTTATAGAAAAGATACCGCTCAGTCTCTGGATGTTTGTTGCCGGCGGGTTGTTTGTCTGCCTGGTTGTTGTCGTATGTATTGTCTATCGAACCTGGAGTGCGGCGAACGATGATCCGGTGAATAGCCTGAAGTCGGAATAGTGTCAAATATTTATACACCATTGTCAAATAATTGGACACTATTTGGGGATTAACTTATTTGTATATGTTTGTATTTTAGCATATTGCCTGTTTTGGCGCGTTTTTTGAACCTGTATGTTCAGAAAATAATAAAATACAAGATATGAGAAACTGGAACATAGCAATACGTTCGCTTTTTAAGAAAGGGCGGAGTAATGGGATTAAGATTTTGTCATTAGGTGTCGGGTTGGCAATGGGGCTTGTCCTTATATCCAAAGTCTGTTTTGAAAGTTCTTACGATAAGTTCTATCCCGGCAGTGACCGTATTTACCGGTTGCATGAGAATGTCATCCGGGAGAATGAATATAAGACCTATCCGCAGGTAAGCGGCGGTGTCGCTCCCGGTATGCAGGCCGAGATTCCGGAAGTCGAGAAGGCTACCCGCCTGACATATATCGGAGGCGACAAGGAGATATTCAGGACAGAAGACAAGAACCGTTATTCGGCGCGTTACGTCGTAATGGGCGATACGAACGTCTTCGATTTGCTTCCCCGTCCGATCCTGATCGGTGATCCGAAAATGACGTTGGCGCGTCCGGGATATGTGATGATTTCACGCCGTATAGCCGATTTGCTTGGTGGTGTAGAGAAGTCGATGGGACAGAAGTTCGAGTTTGAATCCAGTCCGGGACAGACCTATACGATCGGCGGCGTGTTTGAGGATGTTCCTGAAAACTCCCACTTACGTTTTGAGATTGTCGCTTCCCTGGAAGGCATGAATAAGTGGAGCCGGGAAAACTGGCTGGGGAATGACCGCTATTTGGGATATGTGAAGCTCTATCCCGGGACGGACCCGGAAAGCCTGACGACCGCTATCCGTGAGATGCAGGGGCGGCACTGTGACCTGGAAGAGGTGAAAAAGGCCGGAGTCGACTTGACTTACACGCTGGTTCCGTTGATGGATATGCATAGCAACAGCAGTGAAGTAAAGAGTATGAATTCCCTGTTGATCCTGCTTGCTTTCGTTCTTATCCTGACGTCTGCCATGAATTATGTTCTGATTGTGATCTCTACGCTGATTAACCGGACGAAGGAGGTGGCTGTCCATAAATGTTATGGCGCCTCCGACAAAAATCTGTTCGGTATGATTATGTCGGAGACCTGCCTGCATATGCTGATATCCCTTCTGCTCGCGGCTTTCCTTGTTATTCTGTTCAGAGGAAAGGTTGAAGAATTGTTGGGAGCTTCTTTAGGGGCTTTATTTTCTTCGCAAACGATCTTGGTTTTAGTAGGCATCTGTGTGATGATCTTCTTTATTACCGCGTTGATTCCGACATATATATTCCTGCGTATTCCGGTTGCCGCCGCATTCCGTAATTTTAAAGAGTCGCGTCGCTATTGGAAGCTCTGCCTGTTGTTTATACAGTTTGTGGCGACTGCTTATCTGGTAGCGTTGTTGTCTGTCATCAATAAGCAATACGATTATATGGTGAACGTCAGCCCCGGATATGCTTACGACAAGTTGGTCTATTGCGATACGCAGGGTGCGGAAGAATCGGTTCGCAACACAGCGATTGAAGAGCTGCGCAAGATGCCTGAAGTAGATAAAGTTTCAGCATGCTACGATTTGCCGATTTCGGTTATGTCCGGAAATAATGTCTTGCTCCCCGGTGATGATCGCGAGTTGTTCAACATTGCCGATATGTATTGGGTTAAGGATGATTACTTCTCTTTGATGGAGATTCCGATCGTCGATGGCGAAGTGTTCCGCTCGGATGGCTCGGCTAAAGACAAAGTGATGGTCAGCCGCTCTTTTGTAAAGAAAATGGAGACGGTGGCAGGTTGGACGGGTAGCGCTGTCGGAAAAAACATCGTCGTAACGGAGCACAGCCAGAACGGAGAACCGCTTACAATTTGCGGTGTGTTTGAAGATGTATGCATCGGTAGTACCGGCAATCCGGATTTACGCCCGACAGTGTTATTTTATGACAAGTATGCACCGAAAATCCTGATTAAATTCCATGAAATGTCACCCGAAAACATAAAGAAAGCGCAGGGCGTGCTGGAAAGCATCATGCCGGACCGCAGTGTCAATGTGACTGCCTATTATATGGATATGATAGACCTGTACAAAGATTCCCGTACGTTCCGCGATTCTGTTTTGATCGGAGGTATCGTGACCTTGATCATCGCATTGATCGGCTTATTGGGATATACCAGCGATGAAACGAACCGCCGCGGACGCGAGATCGCAATCCGTAAGGTGAATGGGGCTTCGGCATGGAGCATCTTGAAAATGATATCCAAAGATATTTCTTATATTGCGATACCTGCTATCGTAATCGGTATAACGATCGCTTATTTTTCCGGAACCGGCTGGCTGAAACAATTTTCCGGAAAGGCATCTCTCGGATTCTTCATGTTCCTGGCGGGGGCGATGTTTGTCTATCTGTTGATCGTCGTCAGTGTCCTTTGCCGTGCATGGCTTGTCGCAAATTCGAATCCGGTGGACAGTCTTAAATCGGAATAATTAGAGAAAAGAGATGTTACGTTTGCCCGGTACGGGTGTCTTGTTTATAGAAATATATTATATCATGAAACAATTATTTTATACAGTCAGCTATTTGAAAAACGCCTGGGGTAATAACCTGATTAAGATTTTCACCTTGACGTTAGGCTTAACGATCGGTTTGGTTCTGTTTGCCCGTATCGCATTCGATTTGAGTTATGATAAATTCTTGCCGGAGGCGGAGAATATTTATCAGGTACAAACGGTTTATACGACAGGTGTAGGGTCGGCCGAGGCTAAATCGAACGATTACTCCTTTACTTTCCAGCCTGTAGCCCCGACAATGCCGCTCGAGATACCGGGAGCTATTGCAGGGACTTCTCTTCTCGAGAGCGGCGAGCGGGTCATTTTTAATGGGGAGGACCGTTACTCCGTCAAGACAATCTATGCTGATACGATGTTTTTCAAAACGCTTCCTTATAAGATTCTTTCCGGTAGCGAGATGGGATTGAAGACGGGCGGGAATGTATTCCTTTCGGAATCGCTTGCCAAACGAATCTTTAAAGGAGAGGACCCGATAGGGAAGACGTTATTCAATGATAAAGCCCATAAGGAAACTCTGACTGTGGTCGGGACATTTGAAAATGTGCCGGAAAACTCGCACCTCGATTTCAACCTGATTTATTCGATAGCCCGGAACAGCCGGAATAGTTGGGACGGGGGAGACGGTTATAGAGGATATGTCCGCATGCAGGCAGGTGTCGATATAAATGCGATCAATGAAGAAGCCATACCTGAGATGTTGGCACGCCATATGGACCGCGAGTCAATGAAAAAAGGCGGCTATGCTTTTGATTGCTATCTGAAGCCTATCACGACTTTGCATACGGACAATAAGGAAACGAAGCTGACTTTGCTCGTCCTTTCGCTTTTAGCAACGCTGATACTGGTGGCTGTCTCGCTGAACTATGTGATGATGTCTATCTCGTCATTGGCTACCCGCGCCCGTACGATGGCGATCTATAAAAGTAACGGAGCCAGCACCGGGAATATCTTTATGATGAATCTGTCCGAAACGGTAATCCTGATCCTGCTCTCGTTGGTTTGTACGGCTCTGCTGGTTTTGGTTTCGGGAGATTTGATAACGGAACTGACAGGAGTGACGCTGGGTTCGCTTTTTTCCGGACGGCAATTGCTGGTATCGTTAGGATTGGTTTTCCTGGTAGTCTTGCTTTCAGGTGTTGTGCCGGCGCGTATCTTTTCGGCTATTCCTGTGACACAGGCGTTCCGTTTTTATAACTACAGCAAGCGCGGATGGAAACAGGGATTGTTAGGCGTGCAGATTGCTTGTGCGGCCTTTATGCTGACTTTTCTGGCGATCATCCTGTTCCAATATAACAAAATATTGAATAAGGACCTCGGCTATCATCCGGATAATATTGTCTATTGTGATCTTGACAGCATCCCGTCCGAGCGTCAGCAGATGGTAAGAACGGAGCTGATGCGTTCTCCGGAAATAGAGAATATTACGTTTGCCAGTTATCTGATCTGCAATTTTTTCAGCGGTACACCCTTGATCGATCCGGAAACACAGGAGGCGTTGGCTACACTGCGCTTCCAATTTGCAGATTCCAGCTATGTGAGCACATTAGGGTTGAACCTCGTGCAGGGTTCTAATATTCCCTCTTTTATGGCCGAACCGACTCCGGCTCTGGTTAACCGGAAATTCCTCGAGCTTCTACGATGGGATGACAATGCGATCGGGAAAGTCTATAAATGCAAGGGATTGTTCGATATTGTGATTGCCGGCGTGCTCGATGATTTCATAGTCGGTTCCATATTCGTTCCGCAGACACCGGTGATCATTGTCGGTATCGGAAGTGACTGGAACTCTTTATCCATAAACGTACGTCTTCGTGAGATGTCGCCCGAGTCTTTCTCGATGCTTGAAAACCGTCTTCGGGAATTACTTCCGGAGCAGGATATCGTCTTGACCACTTATCGCGACAAGATACACGAGTCCTATCGCGACACCGAGCGGTTCCGTAATTCCGTAGCGGTGGCGGCCGTATTCATGTTGCTGATTACGCTGATGGGGCTTGTCGGATATGTATCCGATGAGATACGCCGGCGGAGCAAGGAGATTGCTATTCGCAAGGTCAACGGGGCGACGGCGGTCGATGTGCTGAAATTGTTGTTGCATAATATCATTGTGATCGGTACGCCGGCGGTTATTATCGGCCTGATCGGAACGTATCTGGCAGGTGATAAATGGCTGGAGAATTTCCCGGAAAAGATTTCGTTGAATGTCTTTATCTTTATATTGGGAGGCCTTGCCTTGCTGATTGTGATCGGGTTCTGCGTCGTCCTTCGCTCCTGGTATGTGGCGAACGAAAACCCGGTGAAGAGTATTAAGTCAGAATAATTTGCCAATGGAATAATTTGCTAATTTGCCAATGTGGCGCTTCGCTAAATGTGCCAATGGGATAAGAGACAATTTACAGAGATGAGGTCTTTTATTTCATTGGCACATTGGCATATTAATAAATTGGCACATTATCCATGTTATGTTTGTCTAAGTCGCGTGTCTTATTAATAGAATGGAACAAGAACAGTTTAAAATAGAAGTCGTACCACTCAGGGGGAAGTTGTCGGGATGTGCCCGTCGCTTGCTGGACGATCCCGAAGATGTGGAAGATATCGTGCAGGAGGTTTTTCTCAAGCTGTGGTATATCCGTGAGGAACTGGAGCGTTATGATAGCGTGGAAGCGCTTGCCGTGCAGATCACCAAGCACCTTTGTCTGAACCGCCTCCGTTCCTTCCAGTACAGGCAGGAGAAGTTGTCCGATTCGGCAATTATCACCGCAGACGATAATCCATACGTTTCGTTGGAACAGAAAGACAGTGTGAGCCATGTCATGAGCATTATGGAACAACTGCCCGGATTGCAACAGACGATACTCCGGATGAAACATGTCGATGGTTTCGAGGTGAAGGAGATTGCCGAGTTGACAGGCAGTACACCGGAAGCTGTCCGCGTGAACCTCTCGCGGGCACGTAAAAGAGTCAAGGAACTATTCTTAAAAATGTAGCAGGATGAAATCAGACGAATATACATATATTGAAAATCTGTTGGAGCGTTTCTTCGAAGGGGAAACGTCCAATGTCGAAGAGCAGGAGCTATATGCCTTCTTCGCACGTCCGGATTTGCCGGAACATTTGAAGCCCTACAAACCTGTGTTCGGTTATTTTGAAACCGGAATCGCTCGTGAAGTGGAGGAGGAGAACTCCCCGAAACAGGTTCGTAAAGTCCCTTTTTACAAAAAGTGGTTATGGATAGGTACCGCTGTGGCCGCTTCTTTGTTGTTGTTCTTATTTTTGAACAAAGAGGATCGTAAGCAGGAAGATGATTTTAATCCGTACGCCGGAAGCTACATCATCCGCAACGGTGTAAAAACGGAAATACCGGAGAATGTAGCCAAGGATTTGGACAAGATGATCCGGCAAGCCGAGAAATCACATTATGAGAAGGAACGGATGGCATTGCAACCCGTACAACAGCACCGGCAAACCCTGTATGATATAAAAATGAAAGAACAAGAGGCGAAACAAATCGAATCCGACATAGAGATGTTGGAAGAGAGATATAAAGATAAATGAGCATTTAATAACCATATAATAATAGAAAGTATGAAAACAAGAAATCTTATTTTAACAGTTGTCCTGCTGATGGCGGGGAGCTGGGCCGGCGATTTATTGGCACAGACGAATTTGAATGCGCTGATGAAGAAGTGCGAGTCGAAGGATAAAGTGAACGTGGAAGTGATCTACGACAAAGATCGGAAGACAAAGAAACCCGTGAAGGAAGTGATCACGATCACTTTTTCGACAAAAGATAACCCGAAGTTGCTGGATGAATTTATAAACGCTTTCCAGAAGGATAAAGAAGCGGCTTACAAGGTGATCGAATCGAAACAGAACGGAAGAGTGCTGCCCTCTTTTTACCGTTTTTCTTCCGGAACCAGCGACATATCCTATTCGTTGGATGATCTTAATCTCAAACCCGGATATAAGGATAATGAGTATCTGCTCAGGAACGGGAATATCCGGGTCACAAAGATCGAACGTTTCGAGTTCAAGGAAGAAAGCGAATGGGGATAAACCTCGAGCCATTTTTGTTCAAAGTGTCTAATATCTTTACACTACTGTCAAAAAATTAGACACTTTCGAAAAATATCAAATTCTTTATAGCGCTGTAAATAAATAATTTATGTACTTTGGCACGCTGTTTGCCTATAATTAGGCAAGAAGATGTAATAACAATAAAAACAGATACAGTCATGATTAAAATTGAAGGATTAAGTAAGTTTTTCCGCACTGAGGAAGTAGAAACAATCGCATTGAACGGCGTGTCGATGGAAGTGAAAGATGGTGAGTTTGTCGCAATCATGGGACCTTCCGGTTGCGGTAAGTCAACGTTGCTGAATATCTTAGGGTTGTTGGATAACCCGACATCGGGTGATTATTACCTGGCAGATAAAGAAGTCGGGCACCTGAAGGAAAAAGAACGTACCCAAGTGCGTAAAGGGAATATCGGTTTCGTGTTCCAGAGTTTTAACCTGATCGATGAGCTGAATGTATTTGAAAACGTAGAGTTGCCGCTGACCTATCTGAAGGTCAAAGCCAGTGAGCGCAAGCAAATGGTAAACGATATCCTGAAAAGGATGAACATCAGCCATCGTGCCAGCCACTTCCCGCAGCAGCTCTCCGGAGGTCAGCAACAACGTGTAGCTATCGCACGTGCCGTCGTTTCCAATCCGAAGATCATCCTCGCCGATGAGCCGACCGGTAATCTGGATTCCAAGAACGGTGCAGAAGTGATGCAACTCCTGACCGAATTGAACAAGGAAGGCACTACCATTGTTATGGTAACGCACTCCAAACACGACGCGAGCTTTGCACACCGTGTGGTTAACCTCTTCGACGGTAGCATCGTTTCGTCGGTAAGTGAATTCATTTAATGTTTTGCAAGAATAACACATAGACACATTCAAATTGTTTTGTTGCAGATATATCCGGCTTGTGAAAGTCGGATATATTTTTAAAAAGGAGGAGTACGCATGAATAATATACTGAATTTTAAGTCTTTTCTGAAGTTCCTGAGTCGGAATATGGGATATACGGCAATCGATGTCTTCGGGCTTTCGGTGTCGCTGATGTTTGTGATCCTGATTACGGTATATACGTATCAAGAATTGGCGACGGACCGTTTCCAGGAGAATGGTGACCGGATTTGCGTGATTGGGAATGAGAAAGGCTTGGGAACGGCTATCCCTGTCCCTTACCGCTTGAAGGAACAGTTTCCGGAGATCGAGAAGGTTTGCCCGGTTGTTGTTCCGGGTAACTTCAGCAATATATTAGCCCTGTATGGCGATAATATGTTGCAAGTGGATATGATGTGTACCGACTCCACCTTCTTTGATTTCTTCTCTTTCAAACTCTTGAAAGGAAATCGTGAACTGGCATTGGAAGATCCCTATAGCGTGGTTCTCTCCGAGACTTTTGCCCGGAAGATGTTCGGTGGTGAAGAACCGGTAGGTAAAAGTTTCCGGATCAGCGACTCGACAACGGTAATCGTGAGCGGAGTAATGGAAGACATACGCAGATCGGTGCTCCCTTCTTGCGACATACTGGCGCGTTTGGAACGTGCGAAAGAATTTAACGGAGGTTTATCGCTGACGAATGAAGGCAATGCCGGTTCTACAGCCGGTTTCTTAATGCTTCATAAGGGGGCGGATTTGGCTTCGAGGACTTCCGATATCTATGATTTCCTGAAAGAATCTTTCTGGCCTTATACGATCGATGTGTGGAAAGAGGTGAGGGTTATTCCTTTCAACGATATCTATTTTTCTTCATACGAATGGTCGGTGCTCCAGACCGGCGACCGCAATTTCGTGTTAGTGTTGATGTCTGTCGGCATCCTGATCTTGATCTTTGCCGTATTCAATTATATCAACCTGACTGTGGCGCAGGCCGGGCAGCGTGCCCGTGAGATGGCTACCCGCCGCCTGCTGGGGTCATCGCGCACGGAACTGTTCATACGGCTGATGATCGAGTCGACGATGCTGACGTTGTTTTCGTTTATCATCGGGTTGCTGTTAGCTGTGGCAGCGGTGCCTTATGTGAATGAATTGCTGGATACGAAGATCTATCTGGTTGATGCTTGTACGCCTGCCTGGATCGGTATGGCGGCAGGGCTTATCCTGCTGATCGGAGTGTTGTCGGGGTTCTTGCCTGCTATGCTGATTTCGGCTTCGAAGCCGATCGACGTGGTACGCGGTACATTCCGCAGGCAGACGAAGATGGTGTTCAGTAAAGTCTTCATCACTTTCCAGAATACGATTACGATCGCTACGCTGTCCGCAGCCTTGGTGATGGGATTGCAGATTTATCATATGATCGTCGCGCCGTTAGGCTATAATACTTCCAATATATTGGTCGTGGCGAATACTTTACGTTCGGATAGCGAAAAGGCCGCAGCGATCGACCGTATCCGGGAATTGCCTCATGTTAAGGCTGTGGGTTTTTCTAATGGGACTCCGTTCAGCGGGACGAACAACCTGACTGGGGTGTTTGAAGGGAAATCGCTTAGTTTTCAGCAAATGACACTCGATAGTGCGGCTTTTAAGATATTGGGGCTCCAGATTAAACATGATAATCAGGTCGCTTCGTCCAAGCCTTGGAGTTGGTATCTGACGGAACGCGCTTTCCGGGATATGGAGTTGCCGGAAAATGCGGAATATTTCGGGCTGAAGGATGACGAACCGGCTCAGATATTAGGTGTGTTGAAAGATTTCCACCTGCGGAATATCAATATGGAAAGTGCGCCAGTCATGCTGCGCTTTCGTGATTTCAGCAAGCCGGACAGCCATCCCTGGAATGTTCTGATCGAGGTGGACGGAGAGCCCATGACGACTTATTCTGCCGTGCGCGAGATTTTTGAAGATGTGACGAAAGTTGATTTCGAGGGGAATTATCTCGAACAGAAGATCGAGGGTTCGTTCGATTCGCAGATACGTTTAGTCAAGATTGTGTTGCTCTTCGCCTGCGTTGCAATTCTGATTTCGATGTTGGGATTGTTGGCGATGTCGACCTATTTCATCCAGCAGCGTTCGCAGGAGGTTGCTGTCCGCAAGGTCTTCGGGTCTGATAACCGGGCGATCTTGAACCGTCTGGTAGGAACGTTCCTGATGTATGTGGTGATTGCGTTTGTGATTGCTGCGCCGATAAGCTGGTATATCATGGATAAATGGATTGCGGACTATTCTTACCGTATCACGCTTAGTCCGCTTATCTTCCTTGTGGCCGGTTTGTTTTGCCTGCTGATATCTTTCTTCGCGGTCTTCTACCAAAGCTGGCAGGCGGCGAATGCGAATCCGGTAGAGAGTGTGAAGGTTAGTTGAGTATTATGATCCATAATTCTAAGACATGAATAATATAGTAAATATCAAGTCTTTTCTGAAGTTTCTAAGTAAGAATAAAGCATATACGGCGATCGACGTCTTCGGACTCTCGGTATCGTTGATGTTTGTGATCCTGATTGCCGTGTATGTGGAACGGGAGCTGAATATAGACAAACAACAAGTTAATTATGACCGCATCTATGCGATCGGAAACGAGAACTTCCTGGGTACGGGTGTTCCTGTTCCTTACTGGCTGGAGGAGCGCTACCCCGAAATTGAACAGGTATGCCCCGTCATCACCGATCAGGGAAAAGGGATGCAGGTCTTTTACGGTGAAAAGAAATATAAGGCGGATGTGGTCTATGCCGACTCCACCTTTTTCAGTATGTTTTCCTTTAAGGTCCTGGACGGCAATCGCGAGGAAGTTATGAAAAGCGCCTACGATGCGGTTGTCTCCGAGAGTTTTGCCAACAAAGCTTTCCCAGGCGAGAATCCTGTCGGTAAAAGCCTTCGGATCAGCGATTCGACCAGCGTCACTGTGACCGGTGTCATGGAGGATATCAACCGTTCCGTCATTCCCTATGCCGATGTTTTGTTACGTATCGAGCGTATAGCCGAGTTCAACAGCGGATTGACGAAGACCAGTGCCAATAACGCCGGCTCGGCTGTCGGTTTCATCCAGCTTAAACCCGGTGCCGACCTGAAGGCGCAGACCGATGACATCCTGGAGTTCCTGAAGGAACGTTTCTGGCTCTATGAGAGAGGATTTGCAAAAGACCTCTATATCGTTTCGATTCCCGAGATCTATTTCGGCAAGTGGAAATACTCGAATATGAACAGTGGCGACCGCAGTTTCTCGCTCGTCCTTATGTCTGTCGGTATCCTGATCCTGATCTTTGCCATTATCAACTATATCAACCTGACGGTTGCGCAGGCCAGCCAGCGTGCCCGTGAGATGGCTACGCGCCGCCTGCTGGGATCGCTACGGAGCGATCTTTTTACTCGGCTGATGATGGAGGCGACACTTCTGACGGTCGTCTCGTTTGTGATCGGTCTGCTGTTGGCGATTGCGGCTTTGCCGTTTGCGAACGATCTGTTGCAGGTGCGCCTGACGCTCGACGTGCTGTGGACGCCGCTTTGGGGTGGGGCGATTGTGGGCTTCATCCTGCTGACTGGTTTCCTGTCCGGGTTGCTACCTGCCATTCTGGTCTCGTCAGCTAAGCCGATCGATGTGGTTCGCGGCACGTTCCGTCGGCAGACGAAGATGGTATTCAGTAAGTTTTTCATTACATTCCAGAATATTATCACTATCGTTATGATTGCTGCATCGCTGACAATGTATCTTCAGATCAACCATTTGATTCATGCACCGTTGGGGTATAACACGGAGAATATTATCCAGACGAATAACGTTTTCCGCTCGAGAAGCGAGATGGAGAAGGCGGAAGACATGCTCAGCCAGATCCCCTACGTCAAGGCCGTCGGCTACACGAACGGGACGCCTTCCGGCGGGACGAACAACATGAGCGGCGATTACGAGGGTAAATCGCTTAGTTTCCAGCAGATGCAAGTCGACAGCGCCGCTTTCCGGATCTTCGGTTTGGAGATTAAAACAGACAACCATGTGGCAAATTCCGACGGGGGCTGGTTCCTGAACGAACTGGCGTTTAAACAGATGGACCTGCCGGAAGATGCCGCCACGTTCAAGATGTATGATCGGGAGACACCGATCCTGGGTGTAATCAAGGACTTCCATTTGTGGGACATCTCGCGGGAGAACTCTCCGTTGATGTTGCGCTTCAACCGGCATCATTCCGATTGGTGGCCGTGGAGCTACGTGATCGAAGTGCAGGGCGATCCGGTGAAGGCTTTTGCCGAGGTCCGCAAGGTCTTCGAGGAGGTTTCGGGTGTCAGCTTCGAGGGCGAGTTCATCGACCAGGACATACAGAGCCATTTTGAGACGCAGATTCGTCTGACTAAGATCGTGGTGATCTTTGCCTGTATCGCGATCCTGATTTCGTTGTTGGGGTTGTTGGCGATGTCGACCTATTTTATTCAGCAGCGTGCACAAGAGGTGGCAATACGCAAGGTGTTCGGTTCGGACAACCGGTCGATTTTAAACCGCCTGGTGGGTACGTTCCTGATGTATGTCGGGATTGCGTTTGTGATTGCCACACCGGTCAGTTGGTACTTTATGAATCATTGGTTGGCAGACTATTCCTACCGCATCTCTCTGAACCCGCTTATATTCATTGCGGCAGGTCTGTTCTGTCTGCTGATTTCTTTCTTCTCGGTCTTTTTCCAGAGTTGGCGTGCGGCAAATGCGAATCCGATCGAGAGTGTGAAGGATAATTGATATAGATAGAAGGAAGCAAACGTCTGTAGGGGATAATTCCCGATATGCGACGTTTGCTTCCCGATTGTCGTCTTGTTATTTTTTTAATGCCTCCAACAATTTGTCGACTGCTTCGGCAGGTGTCGGTTCACTCTTTAATAATTGGATGAATTTGCTGCCGATAATGGCACCGGATGAGTTTGCAGCGGCTGCATCGAAGGTAGCTTTGTTCGAAATACCGAAACCGACGAGGCGCGGGTTTTGCAAGTCCATTCCATTGATACGGCGGAAATAGGCCTGCTTCTGTTCGTTGAAGCTCTGTTGTGCTCCGGTGGTGGCGGCACTCGATACCATATAGATGAAACCATCGGTATGTTCGTCGATCAGACGGATGCGTTCTTCGGAAGTTTCCGGGGTGATCAGCATGATCATTTTTAGTTCATAACGTTCTGCGATGGCTTTGTAGTCCGCCATATAATCTGCGAAAGGCAGATCGGGGATAATCATCCCGTCTACGCCGGTTTCCACACATTTCCGGCAAAATGCTTCGAAACCGAATTGCATGATCGGATTCAGATAACCCATCAGGATGATCGGAATATGTACATCCCTGCGGATATCTTTTAGCTGGTCGAACAAAAGGCGCAGCGACATCCCGTTATGGAGCGCTTGCGTAGCAGCCTCCTGGATGACAGGTCCGTCCGCCATCGGGTCGGAGAAGGGGATGCCTACTTCAACCATATCGATACCTTTTGCTTGTAACTCTTTTAATATCTTCGTCGTGTCGTCCAGTGCAGGATAACCGGCCGTGAAGTAGACGGAAAGGATTCCGTCCTTTTTTGTGTTGAATAAGTTTGTGATACGGTTCATATCTTTATGCTTGTTTAATATCATGGATAAATCGTTTTAATTTTTCTACGTCCTTCAGCCCCGGTTCGATCTCGAATCCGCTGTTCAGGTCGATTCCGGCCAGGCGGGGATGATGAAAATGGCGGATCGTTTCGGCGCTTTCCGGACGGAGCCCGCCGCTCAGCAGAAAAGGCGTTTCTCCGTGGTAGGCTTCGAGGACAGACCAGTCGAACTGTTTACCGGAACCGCCATAGTTGTCGCATTTGGTATCGAAGAGGAAATAATCGACACGCCTTTCGTAGGCTGAAGTCCGTTCCAAGTCGTCCGCCGTAGCAACGGAGAACGCTTTGATCAGCGAATAGCCGCGCTTTTGGAGGGTATGGCAGTCCTCCGGCGTCTCGTTCCCATGCAATTGCAGATAATCGAGCTTGAAAAGTGCCGCTGTTTCTGTCAACTCTTCAAAAGAAGCGTTGACAAAAACACCGACCCTTTTTAATTGACAATTGACAATTGACAATTGACAATTAGAATACCGCTTGTCGCAATTGTCCATTATCCATTGTCCATTGTCCATTATTTTTCGCGGGCTTCCCGCGAAAAATATCAGTCCCATCCAGTCAATCCCCAGCCCTTCGACCTCCCGGATGTTTTCCGGATTGCGCATACCGCATACTTTGATGATCATGACAGCCCTCCTATGAATTGGGCGAGGGTTTCGCCCGGTTGTTCTGTCTTCATAAACGTTTCGCCGATCAGGAAGCCCCGGAATCCGGCTTTGCGAAGATTTGCGACGGTGTCTGTCGCAGAAATGCCGCTTTCCGAAACCAGCAGAGGTGAGAGGTTTTTCTCCCGCGTAACCGTCTGCATCGCTTCTGCCAGGCGAAAGGAGTTTTCGACATCGGTATGGAAAGTCCCGAGGTTACGATTGTTGACTCCTAACATATCGACAGAGGCGTTGAGGTGCTCCAGTTCCGCTTCGCTGTGTATCTCGAGCAGCACCTCCATATTGAGGGTATGGGCCAGTTCCGCAAAAGCAAGGCATTGCTCCGGACTGAGGCAGGCGGCGATCAGCAGGACAGCGTCGGCACCCATCACACGTGCCTGGTACAGCTGGTATTCATCTATGATGAAGTCTTTCCTGAGCAAAGGCAGGTTTACCAGGCTGCGAGCCTTACAAAGGTCACCAAGCGAACCTCCGAAGAAGTTCGAATCGGTCAGGACGGAGCAGGCCGAGGCGCCTCCCTTTTCGTAGGCGGGCAGCACACTGGCAACAGCAGCATCGGGGTGCAACCAGCCTTTGGAAGGGCTTTTGCGCTTAAACTCGGCAATAATACCGGACGGCGAAGCGGCAAGGGCTGCCCGCATGGAGCGGGTAGGACGTTCAAGGCGTTCGCCGCCCAGTCCCAACAGAGTTTGCAGCTTGACGGCCTGTTTTTGCCGCTCTACTTCGATACGCTTATTGGCTACGATATCTTGTAATATATCTTTCATAATTATTTATTCAATTCGATAAACCTGTTGAACACATCCAACGCCTTGCCGCTCTCCAGCGATTCCCTTGCTTCGGAAATGCATTCTGCGATTCTCTTCTCCGGGCAGATCACTTGGATGGCGAAGGCCGAGTTGGCGATCACGCAGTTGGTTTGTGCCGGAGTTGCCCGGTTATTCAGGACGTCATCGAAGATACGGGCGGCATCGGCAACTGTTTCCCCGCCGTCCAGTTCGGCTTCCGTGGCACGTTGGAAACCTAACATCTCCGGTGTGTAGAGCTTTTCTTTTTCCGGCATAGCGACCTTGAACTCCGATGTCAGCGAGATTTCATCGTATCCGTCGAGGCTGTGCACCACAGCGAAACGTGTTCCGCTTTCCTGATAGGTGTAGCTGTAGAGCCTCAGCAAAGGCAAGTTGTACACCCCAAGCAACTGGTAGGCCGGCATCACCGGATTGACTAATGGACCGAGCATATTGAAGAAACTGCGTACGCCGAGGCTTTTCCGAACAGGAGCAACAGCCTTCAGTGCCGGATTGAACAGCGGCGCATGAAGGTAGGCGATGTGGCAGGCCTCCATCGAGCGGCGCAACCGGTCGACGTCGTTGGTGAACTTCACGCCATGCTGTTCCATCACATTGCTGGCGCCACTGACCGAAGTCGCCCCGTAGTTTCCGTGCTTCACGACATTGTATCCGGCACCGGCCACGACGAAGCAGGAGGTCGTACTGATGTTGAACGTATTCTTCCCGTCGCCCCCCGTCCCGACGATATCGATCGGCTTGAACTCCGACAAGTCGACCGGGACACGCATCTCGAGCAGGGCTTCGCGGAAACCCGTCAGTTCCTCCACCGAGATGTTACGCATCAAATAGACCGTTATCAGGCTGGCAATCTGGGAGTCGTTATATTTGCCTTCCGCCATATTCTGAAGAATCGTCCGCGCCTCGTCCCGTCCCAGATACTGGTGCTCGAACAACCTGTATAATATATCTTTCATCTTTTATAGTCTAACTTTTAATTTTCAATTTTCAATTCTCAATTCCCAAGACCCAGTTCCGGATAATCGTCTTCCCCTTCGGCGTCAGCACCGATTCCGGGTGGAACTGGATGCCGCGGACATCGTATTCGCGGTGGCGGAGTGCCATGATCTGCCCTTCCTCCATATCTTCCGCCGTAATCTCCAAGCAGTCGGGGAAGTTCTCTTTGGAGACAGCCCACGAATGGTAGCGTCCGGCACGGAAACCGGGCTCCAGTCCGGCAAACAGCGGATCTTTCGCCTTGATACGGATGTCGGAACAAACCCCGTGGTGCACATCCGTCAGGTTGATAAGTGTCGCTCCGAAGGCTTGGCCGATGGCTTGCTCTCCGAGACATACTCCTAATATACTCTTGGTCGGCGCGTAGCGGCGGATAAGCGGCAGAAGGATGCCTGCCTCCTCCGGGATGCCCGGACCGGGCGACAGGAGGATCTTGTCGAAACGGTCTACTTCGTCCAGTGTTATTTTATCGTTGCGATGTACTTCTACATCTGCTCCCAATTCCTTTAATATATGTAACAGGTTGTAGGTAAAGGAATCATAATTATCAAATAGTAATACTTTCATCTTTCAATTAATTAATTTCGTTGCCAGATCGATCGCCTTCTTCAAGGCGCCCAGTTTGTTGTTCACTTCTTGCAGTTCCCTCTCGTCGTTGCTCTTGGCGACAATGCCGGCTCCGGCCTGGTAGTAGAGGACGTTGCCGCGGCTGACGAATGTACGGATCGTGATCGCCTGGTTCAAATCTCCGTCGAAGCCGATAAAGCCGATGCAGCCGCCGTAGGCTCCGCGGTTGTGCTTTTCTATCTCCGTGATGAGCTGCATGGCGCGTACCTTCGGCGCTCCGCTCAGTGTGCCGGCGGGGAAGGTGTCGATATAGGTCTTTACCGGGTTACTGTCTCGGTCGATCTCCCCGCTGACGCGTGAGACTAAGTGAATCACATGGCTGTAGTACTGTACTTCTTTGTAGAAGTCCACCTGTACGTTATGTGCGTTGCGCGACAGGTCGTTGCGTGCCAAGTCGACCAGCATGACGTGCTCGGCATTCTCTTTCGGGTCGGCAAGGAGGGCCTCGGTGCGCTGTTTGTCTAATGCGACGTCGCCAGTACGGAAAGCAGTCCCTGCGATCGGGTCGATGCTGGCGTGGCCGTCTGCCACTTTACAGTGTGTTTCGGGCGAGGAACCGAAGATGCGGAAGCCTCCGAAGTCGAAGTAAAAGAGGTAAGGGGAAGGATTCACACTGCGGAGCGCCCGGTAAACCTTGAAGTCGTCACCCTTGAACGGTTGTTCGAAGCGGCGGCTCAGGACAATCTGAAAGACGTCTCCCCGGAGGCAGTGGCGGATGCCTTCGCGAACCATAGCCTTGTATTCCTCTCCCGTGATGGGCGATGTTTCAGGACCGGCAGCCTGGAAGTTATAGGAAGCGTAGTTGCGGTTTTCGATCAGTGTCTCGATCTCCTGCAGGTTGGAGTTTTCGCCCGGTTGCAGCAGCTCGACAAGCGTCAGTTCGTTTTTGAAGTGGTTGAACACGAGGATATACTTATATAGTATGTATAGCATATCGGGCGCGTCGTTCTCTTCGTGGTGTGCTTCGAGCACCGGGATGTTCTCGAAGTAGCGGACCGCGTCGAAAGCCGTGTATCCGAACAGCCCGCATACTTTCCTGTCCTGTCCTTTGATCGAGAAGCGGGCGAGGAAGGCGTTCATGGCGTCTGCCACATTGAACTGTTCCGTTAGCGGTGTGACCTCGCTTTTTCCGTCGGGGAAGGTTGCCGTGCATTCTCCATTATTGATACCGATACTTGCCAGCGGGCAGAGGGCGATGTATGAAAGGCTGTTTTCATTTCCGTGGAAGTCGGAGCTTTCCAGCAGGGCCGATTCCGGATAGATGTCCCGCACCTTCAGATAGATGCTGACGGGCGTGTGAAGGTCGCCGAGAACCTTTTTGCTTATTGTCTTGAATGTATAATTCATATATCCAGTTACTTTTTGTTCTTATAGTTGATGTATGTTTCCATATCCTTGTCCCCACGTCCCGAAACGGTCAGTACGACGACGTCTTCCGGTTTGAAGTTGACCTCGAGAGTGCTCCCAGCGCATGTGCGCTTTCCAACGCCGGGATGATGCCTTCGATGCTTGTCAGTTCGAATGCTGCCTCCAAGGCTTCGTCGTCGTTGACGGCAAGGATCGTTGCGCGGTGTGTCTCCGACAGGTTTGCGTGGATCGGTCCGATACCCGGATAATCCAGCCCGGCGGAAATGGAATAAGGTTCTTCGATCTGTCCGTCTTCGCTCTGCATCACCAGCGTGCGGGCACCGTGTATGATTCCCTTTTTACCCAGTTGGATCGTGGCGGCACTCTGTCCGGTCGTGATTCCTAAGCCGCCGGCTTCGGCGAGGACGATCTTTACCCGTTCGTCGTCGATAAAATGGTAGATTGTTCCGGCAGCATTGCTTCCCCCGCCGACACAGGCGATCAGATAATCGGGATAGTCGCGTCCTTCCTGTTCCAGCAGTTGTTTTTTGATCTCTTCGCTGATCACGGATTGCAGACGTGCCACCATATCCGGATAAGGATGCGGTCCGACGGTGGAACCGATGATGTAATACGTGTCGGAAGGGTGGCAGCACCAGTCGCGGATCGCCTCGTTGGTCGCGTCTTTCAGCGTCATATTACCCGAAGTGACAGGTACAACCGTTGCCCCCAGCATCTCCATCTTCTGCACGTTAGCATGCTGGCGTTCCACATCCGTCTTGCCCATGTAAACGATACATTCCATGTTCATCAGCGCACAAACGGTAGCCGTCGCAACGCCGTGCTGCCCGGCTCCGGTCTCGGCGATGATGCGTGTTTTTCCCATCCGGCGTGCCAGCAGGATCTGGCCGATCGTGTTATTGATCTTATGGGCGCCGGTATGGTTCAGGTCTTCCCGTTTCAGGTAAATCTTGCAGTCGTACTTCTCACTTAGCCGTTTGGCCAGGTAAAGAGGAGAGGGGCGGCCCACATAATCGCGGAGCAATTGGTTAAACTCCTGCTTGAAGCTGTCGCTTTCCAGCACTTCCAGATACTTCTTTTGCAGGTCTTCCACACATTGGTGAAGTATTTCGGGGATGTATGCCCCGCCGAACTCACCATAATAACCGTTTTCATCAACTTGATACGTCTTCATTGTTCTTCTATACTTATTATTTTTCTATTCTTGATTTCTTTATTGCCTTAAACTAAAAAAGGCCTGCCGCAAGTGCGACAGACCTTTTATTATATCTCGGTAGTATATACATGAGGACTGGTTCCTTACGACCTTGTGAGTTGTACGGAGTGCCACCACCAATATGTATTTACTAAAATAGTTCTCATTTCTTTTTTTGTTATTACGGCAGCAAATATAGATATTCTCTGACAAACTGCAAATGATTTGGAAGATTTTTTATTAAAATAGTGATATATGTACGATTCTTGCACTCCATACAAAGCATATTTACCCCGGAATATGCTTTGTATGGAGTGCAAAGATGACTCAATATGGTGATTGCACTATGAAAGTGCATAAATTATGACTTTTCTGCACTTTTGTAGTGCAATTGTTGTATCTTTGTGGAAACGGAATGTTATGGATAGATTATATGAGACTTTTAATAAGCTTTTGAAGGGCGTACAAACGGATTTTATCCGTTACAAGTATGATGAGATCAAATGGCAGAACCGTATGTTGGGGCTGGTAGGACCACGCGGCGTGGGAAAGACAACTTTGTTTTTGCAGTATATTAAAAGAAATTTGTCATTGAAAGATACCTTGTACGTGTCGGCCGATAATATATATTTCACGGATCACTCGTTGATAGACCTTGCTGATCAATTCAGTAAACAAGGAGGGAAACATCTTTTTATCGATGAAATTCATAAATATGAGAACTGGTCGAGGGAGTTGAAACAGCTGTACGACTCTTATCCGGATATGCAGATACTTTTCACAGGTTCATCTATCTTGGATATTTACCGGGGAATAGCTGACCTGAGCCGTCGTGCACCTATCTATGAGATGCAAGGACTTTCGTTCCGTGAATATCTATATTTGTTTCATGGCATATCGGTGCCTGTATATTCGCTTGAAGAAATATTGGATTTGAAAGCAGAGATTCCCGGAGTGAACCATCCTTTACCTTTGTTTGCCGAGTATTTGCAGAAAGGTTATTATCCTTTTAGCCGGGATGTAGATTTTTATATGGAACTGGAACAGGTGATTAACCAGACAATGGAAGTAGACATTCCGCAGTATGCCAATATGAATACATCTACAGGACGAAAACTGAAGCAATTATTGGTGGTGGTGGCACGGAGTGTTCCTTTTAAGCCTGTCATGCAGAAACTGGCTGATTTGGTAGGGATTAGCCGTAATTATGTAGCTGATTATCTACTCTATATCGAACGAGCAGGTATGATTGCCCAATTGCGGGATGATACGGGAGGAATCCGGAGCCTTGGCAAAGTAGAAAAAATTTATTTGGACAACCCGAACCTTATTTATGCATTGGGAAGGAGTGAATCGAATATCGGAAATATCCGCGAAACCTTCTTTTATAATCAAATGCGGGTGAGACAAGATGTTATCTCTTCCCCGCTGGCTGATTTCTTGATCGGAGATAAGACCTTTGAAGTGGGAGGAAAAGGAAAGGGGCAAAAACAAATAGCCGATGCGAAGGAAGGATTTATTGTGAAAGATAATATTGAAGCAGGATATGGTAATACGATTCCTCTTTGGAGTTTTGGACTGAATTATTAGTCTGGATTGAAAAACTATTAACATTCTTTTAGCCAAACCCAATAGTGAGTATCCTCACTTTCCCTGTCTTTATCTTTGAAATCAATCATAAAAAGGGAAAGCATGGCAGCTGAACACGATCATATAGATAAGACACTGGATAAACTTGTCGCCTCGACACGTTCGCCACGGGGACGTTATTCCGCTTCGGAGAGCTGGAAGGTGTTGGAAAAACGTATTTCTCCTCCGGCAAGGAAGTTCAGGTTTTATCGGTTGGCGGGGGCTGTTGCGGCTTCGGTGCTTCTTTGCCTGGGCGGTTGGTTCGGGTACGATCATCTGCGGCCGGTGTCTATGCAGACCGCTTCGGCTGGTGCGGGAATATCGGTCGTAACGCTGCCGGACCGGACGAAAGTGACATTGAACCGCTATTCATCTTTGACCTATCCCGACCGCTTTAAAGGGGAAAAGAGGGAAGTCCGATTGCAAGGCGAAGCCTATTTTGAAGTGGAGAAAGATGCCCGGCATCCGTTTATAGTAAAGGCGGAACCTGTCGATGTGCAGGTGTTGGGGACACATTTTAATGTGGAAGCCTATCCCGGGGATGCAGATGTGAAAACGACTTTGCTGGAAGGTTCCGTTGCCGTCAGTGTGCCGGAAACAGGGAGCAGGATTGTGTTGTCGCCGGGAGAAAGTGCGGTCTATAACCGCGAAAGCCGGACGTTGCAGGAGATGAAACCGGAAGAAAATGATATCTCGGTCGACTGGCGCGACGGCCATTTCCGGTTCGATTACCTTCCTTTGCAGGAGATTGTGCGGGAGCTTTCGAATGCCTTTCAAGTAAAAATCAGGATTACAGATGAAGCAATAAAGAATTTCCGTATCAGGGCTCATTTTACGGAAGGCGAAAGTCTGGACCAGATGCTCGATCTGCTTCAGTCCGCCGGTAATTTCAGTTATACAAAAACAAACGATACGATCTTGATCCGTTCTAAACTTAACTAAGTTATGCATTATTACCTATATTGTCTCCGCCGGTTTACCCGGTTTATTCTTCTATTATGGATAGTCTTCCGGATCGCGCCGCTTGCCGCACAGGACAAGGCGGCGCGTCTGGACTTCCATATCCGGCAAGCGACGCTGGAAACCTTTGTCAGCCAATTGGAAAAAGCCACCGGTTTTTCTTTTATTTATGGCGAAAAGATACAACTGAAACAGCCTGTCACGCTCGATCTCCGGCAGCAAACAGTCGGGGAAATCCTGCAGAAAGCATTCGAGCACGAGCCGGTCACCTTTAAAATATCCGGTACTCATATTCTGCTCCACGAACGTCCGGAATCCCGGAAATATACGATCAGCGGATATGTGACCGATGCCGTGTCGTCCGAGACATTAATCGGGGCTAATATCCTGGAATCCAGCCGGCGCGTGGGAACGACCACCAACCCGTTCGGATATTACAGTATCACCTTGCCGGAAGGGGAAACGGAACTTTTCTTCTCTTATTTGGGATATGAGACGAGGCATGAACACTTCTTTCTCGGAAGTGATACATTGATGAATGTACGGCTGGCAACAAACAACCAGTTGGCAGAAGTGGTCGTCTTGTCCGACAAGAAGGAGACGGGTATTCATGCTACAGCCATGAGTGCGCTGGAAATCCCGATGACGCAGATCCGGAATACACCTGCAATCTTAGGAGAAGCCGATATTCTGAAAACAATCCAGCTGATGCCTGGCGTACAGGCAGGGACGGAAGGTTTCAGCGGACTGTATGTGCGTGGAGGCGGGCCGGACCAGAACCTGATCCTGCTGGATGGCATTCCCATCTATAATGCCGACCATATGCTGGGTGTTTTCTCTATCTTTACGCCCGAAGCTATGAAAAAGGTAACGCTTTTCAAAGGCTCTTTCCCGGCGCGTTACGGCGGACGCTTGTCTTCTATCGTGGATATCCGGACGAACGACGGCGATATGCAGAATTACCACGGAACGGTCAGTGTCGGACTGCTGACCAGCAAACTGCATCTGGAAGGACCGATCATAAAAGACAAAACTTCGTTCTGCCTGACCGGACGGCGCACTTATCTTGACCTGGTGGCAAGGCCTTTCCTGCCGGATGATAAGAAGTACAATTACTATTTCTATGATATCAATGCCAAGGTGAACCATAAATTCTCCGACCGCAGCCGCCTGTTCCTTAGTTTCTATAAAGGGAAAGATCATTACGACTACAAGCAAGACAAGGAATACGACGGCTACGACGGCGCCCCGCGCATGTATTTCTACAACAGCCGGATCGATTTCAACTGGGGAAATACGATTGCAGCCGGACGTTGGAATTATGTGTTTAATAATAAACTGTTCAGCAATACCACTGTAGCCTACAACCATTACCAAATGGTGATGGCCGACAGCTACCGGAAAGAGATTACCGGTGCGGACGAAGACGGCAACGTGACGTCAGACTATAATGAGTCGTATGTCTATAACTCCGATTACCGTTCAGGCATACACGATTGGAGTTTCCAGACGGATTTCGATTACACGCCGGCCCCCAACCACCATATCAAGTTCGGAGGCTCTTACCTCTTTCATACGTTCCGTCCCGAAATCACGACTTCCCGTGTACGGGAGAATGAAAACGGACAGGCGGCACAGGATACGGTCTACAACGACTCGTCGAACAGTTTCCTGCACGGCCATGAATGTGCGCTTTATGCCGAAGACAATATCGACGTCTCCGACCGTCTGAGCCTGAACGCCGGCGTTCATCTTTCGCTGTTCTATACGGAGGGAAAAGGTTATCTTTCGGCACAGCCCCGCTTCTCGGCCCGTTATCGTTTTGAACATGGTTTTGCGGCAAAGGCCTCTTTTACGCAGATGGAACAATATGTGCATTTGCTGTCATCTTCGCCTATTGCCCTGCCGACCGACCTGTGGGTGCCTGTCACCAAGAATATCCGTCCGATGCGCTCTTACCAGTATGCCGCCGGCGGATATTATACCGGTTTGAAAGGCTGGGAGTTCTCGCTCGAGGTTATTATAAGGATATGCACAACGTATTGGAATACCAGGATGGCGCCTCCTTTTTCGGGACATCCGGCGGATGGCAGGAAAAGGTCGAGATGGGACGCGGCCGCTCTTTCGGACTGGAAATACTGGCACAGAAAACCATCGGCAAAACGACCGGGTGGCTGGGATACACGATCGCTAAAAGTGACCGCCTGTTCAAGGACGGGACGGTCAACAACGGTGAACGCTTTCCGTATAAATACGACCGCCGCCATAATATCAATTTCTGTCTGAATCATGCGTTCAGCAAGAAGACTGATGTCGGTATCACTTGGATCTTCAATACCGGCGGGACGGCTACGGTAGCCGAAAAGCAGACCGGGACGGAGTGGGGCAATTTGATCGATTACATTTCCCATCGCAACAACTATCGCCTTCCCGTCAGCCACAGGCTGAACCTGAGCATCAATTTTCATAAGAAACTACGCCGGGGTACGCAAACCTGGAACATCTCGATCTATAACGCCTATAATGCCATGACCCCGAATCTTGTCTATAAGGAAGAAGAATATATCGGACAACAGCATATCGGGCCGGACGGAAATCCCGAGACAATCTGGAAGCGGAAAACGAGGTTGATTAAGCAAACTTTGTTACCTTGCGTTCCTTCGGTTACCTATACATTCAGATTTTGAGTAAAGAATATATTATGGGAAAATATCTATCTATATTATTCATTGTACTGTCGGTTTTATTCTCCGCCTGTGAGAACGAGCTACCCTATCAGGAACGGCCGCAAGAACCGCAACTGTTGATGAACGCCTTTCTGGAAGTCGGAAAAGAAGAAAATGAAGTTAAATTGTTTATGATAAAACCCAATATAGATGCGACTACATCTGTCACGAATGGTTCTGTCATTGTATATGTCAACGGTGAAAAGACGGAAACGGTCGAAGTAACCTCCTATTCGAATTGGGGTCTTTGTACGCTGAAAAGTCAGTTCCGCCCGGGTGACCGTGTGCGTCTCGAAGCGACAGCCGAAGACGGGGAATATCAGGCTAATGCCGAAGTGGAGTTCCCTCTGCCGATCGAAGAAATGATCCGGGTAGATACTTTGCATACGCAACTTAAAGGTTTGTACGGCATGCAGGATTGTATGCGATACCGGATTGCCATTCACGACCGCCCGGGGGAGAAGAATTATTATCGCCTGATTATCCAGGAGAATACCTATCGGACTTCTTTGGAAGATGGAGTGACGTATGGCCCGTCTGTTTCCGAACCGGGCATTATCAACCAGGAAGATATCGTACTCACCGACGGTCATCTTACGACAGCGGATGACGATGAGTTCGGCATTCTCGATATGACGATACGGAATGTCCGGAATATATTTACCGATAGCCGCTTTACGAATGGTCCCTACACATTAAATGTTTATACCTCTTATCCTTATTTTCACGATTGGGGCAGTGAAGACTATAAAAAGCATATCCGGTTTGATGTCGTTGTCCGTATCCAATGCATAACCGAAGCGCAGTATCGCTATATGCGTGCCATGAACTGTCTGGACTCGGATGATTATAACGAGACGTTCATGGAGCCGGTCATCGTCCCCCAAAACGTTTCGGGCGGCCTGGGCTTTGTCGGAGCCTCTTCCGAACAGCAGGTGACATTGCGGATACTCGACCGTCCGCCTTTATGGTAAAATAGCATTTGTAATAACTTTATCTTCAAAAACCGTATGATAAACAACCCCTTTTTTGTACATTTGTAATAATTCTTAGAGTAAGAACCTTTTATATATCAACGCATGAAACAAATATACTGTCTTTACTATGCTTTGGCATGCATCCTGTTCCTGTCTATTACTGCATGTGAAAAGGACAATCAGGTAACTGAAGAAGAAATACCGGCGGGAATCAAGAGTGATTTTGCGGAAAGATGTCCTTCTGCTGAAATCTCGGCTTACAAGGACTATTCGGAAGGTGTAAGCCAAATAGATTTTGTAGACAAAGATAAAAATGAAGCATCTATCTGGTACACAGGTGAGGTCTGGAAAATGACTCATACGAAAGTTGCCGGTATCCAACAACTCCCGTTGGAAGTGTTGGAATCTTTTTTTAATGCCGGATATTCTGATGCTAAGATCGAGGATATTTACAAAACGGAACGTGCTGGAGTGAGTAAAAGCCTTTACACATTACACTTCAAGTATCGCTGGAAGATGGTCGAAGATATGGAACATAATGTATTTATCAATGATGATGGAATGTATTTGGATCTGTTTATGTCGACACCGAATGATCCGCGTTGCTTTGTAAACCTGCCTCAAGATCATTTTGATTTTATTGCCGGGAAATATAACGGTTCTGAAGTTAGGGGATATGCAAACGATGCCAGTATTTATAAATATTATATACTTCATAATGATACTCTTAAATGTGTCTCCTTTAGAGGGGGAACCATGACGGATGGAGGTTTCTGGAGTGAAACAAGATATGAAATCAGCTTGGACACGGAAATTCCGGATAATGTAGCTGAAGTTCTGAAACGTGACGATCCGGGTTTTGTCTATACAAATCTCTATTATGTAGAAACACCCGGGGGAAATGCTTATTTTTTCCAGGATAAAAATAGTGACAGCGACTTAGGCTACACGATTAGTGAAGATATAAAGCCTTAGTTTTATATTTCTTCCTGTTTTTCTGGCCGTTTCATCTTGGCATATATAACAAACAGGCCTCGTAGGGAGGTGTGTCAAAAGTCCTATTTATAGCGTCTGTGTCCTGGCGGGCTTGACCCGCCATCTCATCCTAATCATTGTAAATCAGTTTAGTATGAGGTTGCGGGTCAAGCCCGCAATGACACGCTAAAGCGTTAGAACTTACTTTTGACACACCCCCTTTGTGTCAACAAATATATCCTGTCGCTATCTGGGCAGTTCGCGAACTGCCCCTACGAAGCCTGCTCTTTTGATTCAAATATTCTTATATTTGGACCTTCTGCGAATTGAGAAATATACAATAACCCCCTGTTTCGACTGTTTTTCTATTTCGTCCGAAATCCTGATCGATTTTGGATTGACTCTTTTCACGGTTTTGCTCTCTCCGGCTGACATTAGCTGAAACAAGGTGCACAGACTATTCTAAAAAGCGTACAATTTGATTATCGAGAACCGGAAATACCGTCAAAGTGATAAACCTTAACTCCCGGAGAATCGAATATTTGCGAACGAAGGTGGACAGCGTTCCAAATATCCCAAGGAAATTTTGGAGGCTTATTGCTGTGAGGTGCGCAGAAAATTGCCTTGAAGTAACGCTTCATCGCTCTGAAGGTTGACTTCGTGCTATATGAAGTCCGATTTCAGAGCAACAAAGTTCCGGATTAGAGCGATAAAGTCCCTCTTCATGGCGATAAGGTGCCTGATCATAGAAAAAAGCTCCTTTTTGACAGTTGAAAAGTGGGTTGACATTTGTTCGATTTCGGATGTCTTTTTACCCTGAAAAACACGTTTTATACAATAAGCCCCCTGCCGTAGGCTCTCTTTTGCCGTTTCGTTTCAACGAACGGTTTTAGAGCTTAGAGGCGAAGCCTCTTCCTCTGTGGACTTGAGTCCCTTTAATAGGATTACTTGTAGGTATTTGAAAGGGGGTTCAAACCCACAGAGGAATCCGGCAAAGCCGGGAATTTGTCAACCCGTTGATTGAAATCAATGGCAAAAGAGAGCCTGCGGCAGGGGGGGCTTATTGTATAAAACGGATTTTTTAGTTCCAAAAGACATCCGAAACCAAACAAATGTTAATCCACTTTTTTGACCTCAAAAAGGTACCTTTTCGCCTTTTTTGAGCATTTCCAGCAATTACGACCGTCCTCTTTGCCACCACGACCGTGCTAATGTGTAGTGCACTCGGCACCTCGCGAAGATTAGGACGGTCGCAATGGAGATTAGGACGGTCGTAATTGGAAAGAGGACCGTCTTATGAGCAAAAAAGCACCTGAATTTCCTTGGGATATTTGGAACGCCGTCCGTTTTATTTTGCTACAGGCGATTCTCCGAGAGTTAAGGTTTATCACTTTGACGGCGTTTCCGCTTTTCGATAATCAAATTGTACGCTTTCCGGAACAGGCTGCGCACCTCGTTTTTCCTATTGTCAGAAAGAGGAGCTTAAACCGCAAAAAGAGTCAATCCAAAATCGATCAAGATTTCGGATGAAATAGAAAAAACGCCCCAATAGGGGGTTATTGTAATATTCATTAGATTTGCAGGAGGTCCAAAACTAAGAAATTGTGAACCTGTAAATGATGATTTAATGGGGTGTCGCTATGTTTGTATTACCGGACGCAGATTTCGCAGACGACGCAGACGAACGCAGATCATTTATTGTTTTAAAAGAAAATAAGTCTGCGTTCCTCTGCGTAATCTGCGCCCGTCTGCGTCCGGTAAATACGAGCAAACGCACCGATAAATCATCATTTATAGCTCACTTTTGTCAAGTTTTGGACCTCCTGTAAACCTGATAGATTACAATAACCCCCATTTTCGACTGTTTTTCTATTTCGTCTGAAATCTTGATCGATTTTGGATTGACTCTTTTCATTGTTTATCCCTTCCTGTCTGACAATAGGTGGGGTGAGGTGCGCAGCCCGTTCTGAAATGCATTCTTTTTGATTGCCGGAAGCATAAATGCCGACAAAGTGATAAACCTTAACTCCCGGAGAATCGAATATTTGAAAATAAAACGGACGGCGTCCCAAATATCCCAAGGAAATTCAGGTGCTTTTTTGCCCTTACGACGGTCCTCTTTTCAATTACGACCGTCCAAATCGCCATTACGACCGTCCTAATCTTCGCGAGGTGCCGAGTGCACTACACATTAGCACGGTCGCGGTGGCAAAGAGGACGGTCGTAATGACTAAAAACGCTCAAAAAAGAGGAAAAAGTCCCTTTTTGAGGTTGAAAAAGTGGATTAACATTTGTTTTGTTTCGGATGTCTTTCGAGCCTGAAAAATGCGTTTTATACAATAAGCTTCCCTTTGGGGGGAGTTGAAAGTTTAGAGTTGATACCTCTCTGTTTGATATTGTGATAATTTTTTTTTGTAACTTTTAATAGTCAGTAATACGGAAGACTTATATATTTGTCACCGCCTATTGATAATTATTTTGTGAGAAAATTATTATAAAAATGCGAACTAATCATCTTAATTTACTACTTGTACTCGTACTTGTATTATTTGTGATGAGTACACGCGCAAATGGCGCAGAGAAAAACGTGATGTTGTACACTCCCTACACTCAGATTGCGGTTCCGCCGGGAGAGTCTATCAATTACAGTGTTGACGTCATTAATAACAGTGACGAAGTGAAGAATGCTTCTATCCTTGTGGAAGGAATGCCGCGAGGGTGGAAATATGAGATGAAGGCCGGCGGCTGGACGGTGAGCCAGATATCTGTTCTGCCAGGTGAAAAAAAGAATTTCTCGTTGAAAGTCGATGTTCCGTTTAAGGTCAATAAGGGAACATATCATTTTACCGTGACTGCTCCCGGAGTGGTCGAACTTCCGTTGACGGTGACCGTTTCCGAGCAGGGTACTTACCAGACGGACTTTACGACAAAGCAGCCCAATATGCAGGGCAATTCAAAATCAACCTTTAATTTCAGCGCCACGCTGAAGAACCAGACAGCCGACCAACAACTTTATGCGCTGATGGCGGAAGCTCCGCGAGGATGGAACGTGACGTTCCGGGTAGGTGGCAAGCAGGCCACTTCTGCGCAGGTGGAAGCCAATGCGACGGAAAATATCAGTATCGATATAACTCCGTCTGCGACCGTACAGGCCGGCAGTTATAAAATACCGATTCATGCGACAACCAGTTCGACTTCAGCCGATATAGAGCTGGAGGTCGTTGTCACCGGTTCCTATGATATAGAACTGACCACTTCGCGTGGCCTGTTGAGTACGGATATTACGGCGGGGGATACGAAGCGCATCGATCTGGTGGTGCGTAATAACGGATCTGCCGAGTTGAAGGATGTACAGTTGTCTGCCAGCAAGCCGGTCGATTGGGAAGTGACTTTCGAACCTTCTAAAATAGAGAAAATGACTGCCGGCAGTACAACTAATGTGACGGCGACAATAAAAGCCTCTAAAAAAGCCCTCCCGGGCGATTATGTAACCAAGATGACCGCGAAGACGCCGGAAGTGAATACGACTGCCGAATTCCGAATCTCTGTCCGTACGCCGATGATTTACGGATGGTTAGGAGTTCTGATTATTGTGATCGTACTGGGTGGCGTTTATTATCTGTTCCGTAAATATGGAAGGAGGTAAGCGATGTGCCAGTATGTGATCGAACTTACCGGTTTGACGAAGAAATACGGGAACTTTACTGCTGTGAACGACTTGAACCTGAATATCCGCAAAGGTGAAATATTCGGGCTGCTGGGACCTAACGGGGCGGGAAAGTCGACGACTATCCTGATGATGTTAGGACTGACGGAGCCGACTTCGGGTTCGGTCAATGTGTGTGGCATCAGCTCGACAACTCATCCGGTCGATGTCAAGCGGAAAGTCGGCTACCTGCCTGAAGACGTTGGCTTTTATGAGGATATGACAGGCATCGAGAACCTTCTTTATACCGCAGCTTTGAACGGGATCGGTAAGAAGGAGGGACGTGCCAAAGCGGAACAACTGCTCGAACGGGTTGGTCTGGCAAAAGAGGCGGACAAGAAGGCGGGTAAATATTCCAAAGGGATGCGGCAACGCCTCGGGCTGGCCGATGTGCTGATCAAGAGTCCGGAAGTAATCATCTTGGACGAACCGACTTCGGGTATCGATCCGGCGGGTGTACAGGAGTTTATGGATCTGATCCTGCAACTGAGCCGGGAAGAGGGATTGACCGTACTGTTTTCTTCCCATCATCTGAACCAGGTACAGCAGGTGTGCGACCGCGTCGGGTTGTTTGGTGGTGGCCGGTTATTGGCGGAAGTCGAGTTGACCGATTTGCACAAGACCGAGCATGGGCTTGACGATATCTATAACCAGTATTTCGGAGGAGGGCACGGCCATGAGTAATACGAATCATCCTTTTTGGGTTATTGTCAATAAGGAAATAACCGATTATGTGAGAAGTTGGCGCTTTATCATCCTGATTGTTATCATTGCGCTGACTTGCATGGGGTCTTTATATACGGCTCTTACAAATATCCGCGAAGCGATAAAGCCGAATGATCCGGACGGGGCTTTCCTGTTCCTGAAACTGTTCACGGTATCGGATGGGACGCTACCTTCGTTTGTCGTGTTTATCAGCTTCTTAGGGCCTTTGTTGGGAATCTCGTTAGGATTCGATGCTATCAACTCGGAACAGAACAAGGGGACGTTGAGCCGTATCCTGTCCCAGCCGATCCACCGGGATTACCTGATTAACGCCAAGTTTGTGGCAGCTCTGATCGTGATTGGTATTATGCTGTTTGTACTGGGTTTTTTAGTGATGGGTTTCGGATTGATTGCGATCGGGATTCCGCCTACGGCTGAAGAGTTTATGCGGGTTGTCTTCTTCCTGATCGTGAGTCTTTTTTATGTGGCGTTCTGGTTGAACCTGTCAATCTTCTTTTCAATCCGTTTCAAGCAGGCGGCTACCTCGGCGCTGGCATGTGTGGCGATATGGCTGTTTTTCAGCGTATTCTATAATATGATCGTGAATCTGGTAGGGAAGGCGTTGAGCCTTCGGCTTGGGCTTCCGACTATCAGGTGATTGCCTACCAGCGGTTTATGCTGAATCTGCTGCGTTTTGCCCCGAGCGAATTGTTCAATGAGGCGACCATGACGTTGCTGATGCCTTCGGTGCGCAGCCTTGGTCCGCTGACGATGGAGCAGGTACATGGTGCAATCCCCAGCCCGCTGCCTTTAGGACAGAGCCTTTTGGTTGTCTGGCCTCAGTTGACGGGGCTGATTGCTGCAACGGTTGTCTGCTTCGGCTTGTCGTATGTCTCATTTATGAGAAAGGAGGTACGATCCAGGTAAATAATGTGCCAATATGCCAATGAACAGGAAATTTCCCTCAATTGGCATATTGCACATTAACATATTGGCATATTATTTCATTCTGTCAATTTGAAACGCATGCGTAACCGTCCGTCAGCATAATCGTAGGTGAGCATCTTGAAATGCCCGATTTCGGATGTGTTGCCGACATGTGTACCGATACAGGCACAAACGTCGTAATCGCCGATCCGGACGATACGCAATGTTTCGCTTGCATCTTCCGGCAATTTACTTAGATCGACAAGGGCTCCTGCCTCTGCTTTGGGCATAAACTCTATGGTAACAGGCAGATGCCGGTCGATCACTTCATTAATACGGCGTTCCACCTCTGCCATCATTTCAGCAGTCGGTTCTTCCGCCAACTCATAATCACATTTACTCTTTTTCCTCTCGATATGACTATTCTTCGAGCGCGGACAACCAAACATACGCACCATTGTCTGATTCAAGATATGCTCGGCTGTGTGCATAGGTGGATACTCCGCTTTGTTGTGTTCGTTTAATTGGATTTCTGGTTCCATATTTATTGTAGTTGTTGTAAATGACGAAAAGATATGCTTATGTCGAAAAATATTTTTGTTTTTCCGGTTGGAAGTTTGACGTTGAATACGTCATATTTATTTTCGAGGATGGCTTGTTGTTGAATGGATTTTGCTTGAAGCGGTTTAAAAATGATTTCATATTCATCCGATACGCATATCACTTTATATGCTGTTTCTGTACTGGCGCCATTACCTGTTGCTAAAATCGCTTGGATGATTTGTTGATAACGCAGAGAAGTGTTCTCGAGATATGATTGCAAATCGGGATCTTTCAGTGCTATGCTACATGTCATTGCTTTAATAAGCAGGCTTAAAGAAAGCGGATTCTTTTTGAGTTCTTGCTTAATCAAAGGAAGTGCCGTTGCAAAATCATTTTTTGAGTAGGCTTTATCTATATTCATGTAAAGTGCGAAACTGTTATATTCATTAGTAAAAGGAAATCCATAATAGATTTGGGCTACTTCTTCCTTGGAAAGAGTGGGATCTCCTTGTTCAAAGCGTGTGAGTAAAAGATCGTATTCGATACGTTCATCTTTGACAAATCGCTCCATTTCAGCATAATCGATTTGCATAAATTCATTTTGAGCAAAAGCAGTAAAAGTGTTGGTAATAAAGAATAGTATTACTCCCGTTAAAATTCTTGCCATGACCTTATTGTTTAAAATCGTTTTTCAGTAAACTGTATATATTGATATCCGTATATTCTCCCGACAGCAACAATTCCCCTTCCCGTTCCGTTCCTTCAAGGGTAAATCCTAAGCGTTTGGGGATGGCGTTGCTGGGATGGTTGTCGACAGCACAGCGGATTTGGATGCGATTAATATTTCGCTCATGAAAAGCCCACTGGCAGAGGAAATGGACTGCGTTTGTCACAATTCCTTTACCACGATAGGCGGGGAGCAGCCAATAACCGATTTCGGTGCGGTGATTAGATGGATCGGAGAAATGGAAACCTGCTAATCCGCAGATATCTGTATCATGTTCCAAGATAAATACCGGATCACGTTTTTCATAAGGGGTCGCCAGTATAGGATGCAGAAATTGCTGTTCATCGGCTACGCTCTGAAGACTGTCCACAAACGGGAGCCAAGTGCGAAGATCATCCCGATTCTTGTCGATCGCCTCGAAAATGATGCCGGCATCTTCATAAGTCGCTTCCCGGATTGTGTAGCCGGGAACTCCGATCGGATTGGAATGGGGACGGAGTGTTTTCTCGAAAGCTTTTCGGGCACTGTTGTTCCGGTAATACACTTCGCCACAATAGTTGAAGCCCAGTGAATCGATCAACCGGAGCATATAAGCATTGTCATATTTTGTATCGACACGGAAATTGTAGATCCCTTTCCGACGGCTGACTTCTTCGGCCTGCAACATGAACTGTTTCGCCATGCCTTGCCGTTTCATCTCGTCGGCGATGGCAAGCCGGTGAACGATGAGATACGGCAAATCGTTCGACCATTTATCTTTTATCTGCTCGTACACAGGTTCGCCGTCAAAAGATACGACACCATAAGCTACAACCCGGTTTTCCCGGCAGATCACATATCCGTTTCCGTCCCGGATATCTTGCCGGATATTTTCGATGGACGGGTAATTTTCATCCCATTGCTGGCTGCCGAGCCGGCGCATTTGCGCTTTCGCCTGTTCGATGATTTGCCATATCCGTTCTGTATCTGTTTCTTCTGCTTTACGAAAGATGTTGGGGTTGTCTGAATATTCCATTAAGTCTCTGATTTTTGTTCTTTATGAACATCAAAGATACTCTTATTTTTCTTTTTCTCAATACCTTTTGTCAATATGTTAAAATGAGAAATAGAATTCAGTTTTTATAAACATTTGCTATTCTTAACCCAGTAATCGGAATCAAAACAGTTTAATTTTTGTTATAAAGATAAATTTAAGTCTGAAACGGTCTAAACAATTTATTAGGTATGATACGAAAACTATTGATTCGGGATCTGACTCTTCGGGATGGTCAGCAATCTGCTTTTGCGACGCGGATGTCACAGGAGCAAATAGACAGAGTGCTTCCTTTTTATCGGAAAGCCGGTTTTTATGCGATGGAAGTGTGGGGAGGCGCAGTGCCTGATTCTGTTATGCGTTATTTGGGAGAAGATCCTTGGGAACGGTTGGAGAAAATAAAAGCGGCCGTCGGTAATGCCTCTAAGTTGGCAGCTCTTTCACGTGGGCGTAACTTGTTCGGTTATGATCCTTATCCGGATAAGATAATCAAAGGATTTTGCCGTAATTCCATTGAGTCCGGATTGGATATTATGCGTATATTTGATGCTCTGAATGATGTGGAAAACATCAAGTCGACAGTAAAATATGTAAAGCGTTTTGGAGGGATAGCCGATTGTGCTGTCTGCTACACGATCGATCCGCATCATTCGGCTGTAGAAAGGATCAAGCTGCTTTGCATGGACATGCTCTGCACAAGCCAGTTTTCACGAATGAATATTTCCTCGACAAGGCACTTCAGATGGAGGCTTTAGGGGCAGATATGATTACGATCAAGGATATGAGCGGTCTGCTTCCTCCTGAGAGAAGTGCGGAGATTGTGCGGCTATTTAAAAAACACCTGAAAGTTCCGGTTGATTTCCATACTCACTGTACGCCCGGTTATGGCCTGGCCTCTGTTCTGGCGGCTATCGTCAATGGGGTGGATATTGTTGATACCAATATCTGGTATTTTGCCGGCGGGACGGCAGCTCCGGCTGTTGAACTGGTATATGTGTTCTGTAAGAAAATGGGGATTGAACTGGATATTAATATGGAAGTGATTACGAAAATTAACGCCCATTTGCTGGATATCCGCAAGGAACTGTCTTCTTTCGATATGGCAAAACAATTGCCGAAACCGTTTAATCCGTTGACGGATAAAATTCCGACGGAAGTAGACCGTTTCTTTAATGATGCGATCGAGGCGGCGCGGAAGGATAAAGAGGACGATTTGCTTATATTCTGCCATGCGATAGAAGAATATTTCGGTTTCCCCGAGCCGAATGAATTGGTGAAGAAAGCCCAGATACCGGGAGGGATGTACACGAATATGATCGCCCAATTGAAACAGCTGGGTCAGTTGGATTTATTGGAAAAAGCAATGTCATTGATCCCCCAGGTGCGTATGGATGCCGGTTTGCCGCCTTTGGTGACACCGACCAGCCAAATTATCGCGGCACAAGCTGTTTCATGTGCACAGGACTTGTTGAATGGACGTCCGTTGTATAGCCACCCTTCCAATCAGTTTATTGCCTTAGTCAAAGGGGAATATGGAAAGACGCCTGTTCCTGTCGATCCGGAGTTCCGGTTGATGATTACAGGGTCGAGAGACGAGGTTCCTTATGATCCTTCGGATTATGAGATGCAGGAGAATCCTGTGATAGAAGAAATCGGTGTTCAGTTGGCGGAAAATGAAAAAGAGGTTTTGCTTTTGGAACTTTTCCCGATGATGGCACATCACTTTCTGGCAAAAAAGAAACAGAAACGGGCGCATACTACTTTTCCTCCGGTCTGATGACCGGGGAAAACTTTTTTTGTCTTACATTTGTCTGCCGGATGTAAGCCCGATAGGATATGAGAGAGAGGTGGAGGATAATTTTGTTTTTACTTTTTACTGCAAATATAGCTTTTGCGGACAATAACCTCGACTCAATATTGATCCGTCTGGATCAGACAATCCTCCGGCATGAGATATATAAGAACGCAAGGGAAGCCCGTATCCGTGTCCTGAAGGAAAAAACAGTAAATGCCGCGCCTGTCTCTCCTGCCGCTTATCAGTTGAATGATAGTATTTTCCGGGAGTATAAATCCTATATGTGTGATTCTGCGGTTCATTATCTGAATAAAAACGTCGAGATTGCCCGTAAGCTTCATGACCGTGAACGAGAATATAAAAGTATATTTCTTTTATCTTCATTGCTTGCTACTGCCGGCATGTATCAGGAAGCTGTCGATATGTTGGGAGATATCCGGCGGGAGCAGTTACCCTCCTCCCTTATTCAGGATTATTACGTTTGTAAGGAACATGTTTACAGGGAAATATCGGGGAACTCCCGTGAACCGAAAAGTAAACGCCGTTATGGGGATTTGTCTCTGGCTTATCGCGATTCCTTATTAAGGATACTGCCGGAAGGTGTAGACAAGCGGATTGAGTTGCAGGAACTTGTCTTACGAGCAGACGGACGTATGGAAGATGCTTGCCGGATAAACGATGCCAGGCTGGCAAGAGTGCCTTTCGGCTCTCCGGAGTATGCACTGACCTCTTATCAACGTGCCATGATCTACCGTCAGGAGGGGAATCGGGAGAAAGAGAAACTCTATTTGGCTCTGTCATCTCTGTCAGACGTGCAATCTGCCATCACGGATCATGCTTCTCTGTGGATGCTGGCCGATTTATTGCTCAAGGATGGAGATATAGAACGTGCTTATCACTATATCCGTTTTTCCTGGGATGAGACAAACCGGTTCCGGGCCCGTTCGAGAAGTTGGCAGAGCGCTGATATCCTTTCGCTGATCGACAAGAACTATCAGGCAACGATCGAGAAAAAGAACGGGATGCTGGTGACCTACCTGGCTCTGATCAGCTTGCTGACCTTGTTACTGATATCTGCCGTTATTTATATCTACCGGCAGATGAAACGCCTGGCGGAAGCCCGGAATCATTTGCAGGAAACAAACGGGCAGTTAAAGGTTCTGAACGGGGAGTTGCATCAGATGAACGCACGTTTGCAGTTGGCCAACCGGCAACTTTCCGAATCCAACCAGATTAAAGAGGAATATATCGGACGTTTCATAAAGCTATGTTCTACTTATATCGATAAGCTGGATGGTTACCGCCGTATGGTCAATAAGAAAGTCTGTGCCGGACAGATAGAGGAGCTTGCCAAAATTACCCGTTCTTCTAATGCGCTGAACGCGGAACTGGATGAATTGTATAAGAATTTTGATACGGCATTCCTTCATTTGTTCCCTAACTTTGTGGCGCAGTTTAATGCGCTTTTGCAGGAAGACGAACAGATCGTATTGAAGAGGGATGAGTTGTTGAACACGGAACTCCGTATTTTTGCTTTGATTCGCTTAGGCATTAATGATAGTTCCCAGATTGCAGAATTTCTTCGTTATTCGGTTAACACGATCTACAACTATAGGGCGAAGGTAAAAAACAAAGCCTGTGTTTCCCGGGATGATTTTGAGAATTTGGTGCGTGAAATACATTAATCCTTTCACTGCTAATCCACTTTTTTAGTAATATTGTTTTGAATTATTATGCTGTAATATAGTGTGTTAATATTTTTGTTTGTCCACTTATTTGTTCACTGATCCTGTTTTGTCTTTTCTTTCTGCTTAATTTTGAATCACACAAAAAGTAATACGCATGGAGAAGAACATAGGGGAGTTTCTATCCCGCAAAAGTACGGAGATAATCGCTATAATTGCCTGTATCGGTTTAGTTGTTACTCTGATTCTTGCTGCCGGAACGATTCGAATTGAGCAGGAGAAGGCGTGTATTGTGTCGCATAAATAAAGAAAGTGTTTTTGGTATTCTCTTATATATAAATACCCGGTTTAATGTTTTTAGGGTACGCTGTTTGTGATAATCCCCGAACTTTCTAAAATGAAAGTGGCGGGGATTCTTTTTTTCTTATTACTTTTGCCGTTGAAACAGGTTTCATTATCCTTTTCAGGATAAGGATTAAAAGGGAACCGGGTGGGAATCCCGGACAGACCACGCGTTCCCGTGGGGTAGGATAAGACTTGTCGGCAAGAAATAAAATAAATTGAATATGAAAAAGTGTCTGGTAGGATGTTGCCTGCTTCTGTCGTTATTGGTTGTATCATCGTGCACAACCAATAACAACCGGCAGACTGAAAAGGAAGAAGTAGCCGAACAAAATGCGTATTCTGCTACCGTCCGTATTGTGCCGGAATATGCCCGTGGTTTTAGTGTATCTTACAATGACGGATATGTTTTGTTGGATATTCAGGACCCGCAGAATGAAGAAAGTACGACTTTTCATTATGCACTTGTCAAGAGAGGGACTAAGCCGGCGGGTATCCCTGAATCATATACGGTGATCGAGACGCCTATCCGGAGTGTTATTTGTATGACATCCCTTCAACTATCCAACTTTATTAAAATGGATGCCTTAGATAAAGTTGTGGGAATTACCAGCACGCGGCATTTGTTTAACAAAAAAATGAATGAACGGTTGGAGAGCGGGAAAACTGCCAAGATCGGTATAGAAGGAAATTTCGACAATGAAGTGATCATGAGTATGAATCCGGACTTGATTCTCGTTTCACCTTTTAAGCGGGGTGGATATGAAACTTTGAAAGACGTCGGTATTCCACTGATCCCCCATTTGGGATATAAGGAGATGACGCCGTTAGGACAGGCGGAATGGGTGAAGTTCGTAGGTCTGTTGCTGGGCGAAGAACAGAAGGCGAATGAAACCTTCTCGACCATAGCAACGCGGTATAATGAATTGAAAGCTTTGACGGCGGAAGGAAAGGTAAAGAGACGTCCGGTCGTTCTGAGCGGTGAGATGAGAGGCGGAAACTGGTATGCCGTGGGAGGCGAGAGTTTCCTGGCACAACTCTTTAAAGATGCCGGAGCCGATTATTTCTTGAAGGACGACAAACGATCGGGCGGTGTGATACTCGACTTCGAGACTGTCTATAACCAGGGTGACGAGGCCGACTATTGGCGCATCGTGAACAGCTATCCAGGTACATTCAGCTATAAAGCCCTGCAAGACCAGGACCCGCGCTATGCAGATTTCCGGGCTTTCAAGGAAAAAGGCATCATCTATTGCAATATGAAAGATACTCCTTTTTACGAAAGCATGCCGACTGAGCCGGAAGTTGTATTGGCCGACCTGCTGCATATCTTCCATCCGGACCTGTTGCCCGGCCATACGCCTGTTTATTACGCACTACTAAAATAAGCTACGTTGATGAGACACTCTACTACTTTTCTGATGTTGCTGATCGTGGCGTCTATCCTTGTTTTGATGTTCCTCAATCTGGTGTTGGGATCGGTATCTATTCCGTTGAAGTCTGTCTGGAATATCGTATGCGGAATAGGAGAGGAACCGGTGACCTGGCAGAATATTGTCTGGAAATCCCGTCTTCCGCAAGCCCTGACGGCATTGGTGGCAGGAGCAGGTCTGGCGATAAGCGGTTTGCAGATGCAGACGGTTTTCCGGAATCCGCTGGCTGGACCGTCCGTTTTGGGCATCAGTTCCGGTGCCAGTATGGGGGTTGCCTTTGTGGTGCTGTTAAGCGGAAGCCTGGGTGGTGTGGCGCTTAGCAAATTGGGGTTTATGGGAGAGATTGCCCTTTCTATTGCGGCGGTGATCGGTTCGTTGTCGGTGATGGCGTTGATTGTCTATGTTTCGCAAAAGGTAAAAGGGAATGTGACGTTATTGATTATCGGTGTGATGATCGGATATGTGGCGAATGCGGTGATCGGCGTGCTGAAGTTTTTCAGTGTGGAGGAGGATATCCGTGCTTATGTGATCTGGGGGTTGGGTAGCTTCTCCCGTGTATCGGGTAATCAGATGATGCTGTTTGTCGCAATCATGGCGATTCTTATTCCGTTATCTTTTCTTTTGATAAAGACATTGAACTTGATGTTGTTAGGAGACGGATATGCCCGTAACTTAGGGTTGAATATTAAGCGGGCGCGTTTGTTGGTGATCACTTCGGCCGGCGTGCTGACAGCTATCGTAACGGCTTATTGCGGTCCTATCATCTTTTTAGGGTTGGCGGTTCCGCATCTTTGCCGGGCGATCTTCCAGACATCCGACCACCGGATATTGATGCCTGCCGTATTGTTTGCCGGGGCTGCATTGGCGCTGGTTTGTAACCTGATTGCCCGTATGCCGGGATTCGAGGGAGCTTTGCCGGTCAATTCGGTGACGGCTCTGGTCGGTGCTCCGGTGATTGCTTCCGTACTATTCAGCAAACGTAAGAACGAACTGAACGAATGATGAAACAAGATACAATCCATATAGATAACCTCTCTATCGGCTATCAGTCGAAGAACGATACTAAACTGGTCGCAAGCCATATACAGGCCCGCATCTACAGTGGTGAATTGACGTGCCTGTTAGGAGCGAACGGGGTGGGGAAGTCGACGTTGTTGCGCACTTTATCCGCTTTCCAACCAAAGATAGAAGGGGTAATTTCTGTCTTAGGACGTGATGTCGACAGCTATTCGGATAAAGAACTGAGTACGACTGTCGGCGTCGTGCTGACCGAGAAATGCGATATCCGGAATATGTCCGTGCATGAGCTGGTCGGGATGGGGCGCAGTCCTTATACCGGCTTCTGGGGGCGGTTAAGCAAGGAAGACAAACGGATTGTGGAAGAGTCTATCGCCTTGGTAAAAATAGAAAACCTCACCTCCCGGATGGTACATACCTTGTCTGATGGAGAGCGGCAGAAGGTGATGATCGCGAAAGCGCTTGCCCAGGAAACGCCTGTAATCTTTCTGGATGAACCGACTGCCTTCCTTGACTTCCCGAGCAAGGTGGAAATCATGCAACTTCTTCATCGCTTGACAAGAAGCACGAACAAGACGATCTTCCTGTCTACGCACGACCTGGAACTGGCCTTACAGATTGCTGATAAAATCTGGCTGATGGATAAGGCTAACGGTATTACGACCGGAACCCCCGAAGACTTGGCTTTAAGCGGTCACTTGAGCGGTTTCTTTGCCCGCAAGGGGATTGTGTTCGACACCGAGACCGGCCTGTTCCGCATCGATAACCAATATTTAACAGAAATACGCCTGAACGGACACGGGCAGAAATACGCAATGGTTCGCAAAGCCCTCCAACGAAACGGCATACGTGCCGACCGTCGTGTGGAATCGTCCGCTTGGATAGAGACGACGGGAGAAACCTCTACATTTATTGTTCATTTGCCTGACGAACAAGTCCGCAATGCCGGGACTATAGAGGAGCTCTTACAGATTATATCTACCCATCTTTAACAAACTTCCCTTTCCGTTTGTTATCAGTAGACAGATTGTCAAACGCTGAAAAACTAAACGATATGAAAAGGTATTTTCTTTATGTTTCCCTGCTGTTTGCGGGTGTGCTTACCTCTTGCGGGGATGATGCTCCGAGCGAGATTGATCCGTCAGTCCCTTTCTACCAGAATCTGGGTGTCGAATACAATATTACGCAGAATCATACGCATATAGGTGCAAACTTCAACAAGTATAACAGCGAAGGTGTGAGCCTGAGGCTGCCGGATAAAGACATCCTGTTCAACGGGAAGGAACCGGATTTCTTAGGACAGGGTACTTATATGTATATGCTCTCGGAACCCGGACTGGATTCGGTTACCTTTACTTTCACCCGTTGGAAAGGCCAGGTGTACACGAATAAGGTCTCTATCGAAGATGTCGATCCGATAGCCATTCCCGAATCATTTACGACTATCAAGGGAAGCGGAAGTACGGTTATCACTTGGGAAGGCAATCCGATCGGGAAAGACGAATATGTTCAGGCGCATCTCACCTATAGCGGAGGCGTTTATGACCTCAACAATACGCAGGAGGGCGCGACCTCTATCACGCTGAACTTTACAAACCCGACCTCGGCTGCTAATGGAACGCTATATCTGAGCCGTGTCAGGAAATTACCTTTGCAGGAAAGCAATGGCGACGCCGGTGGAAAGATCGATGTCTCATACGTGCAAAATAAAGATGTTGTGTTCGAGTGATTACATCCGGTAAGGTATTTCCCCATTTTCCGAGATCAATAAGATAGACAGTTTTCCATCCGGTAGCAGGGGGGCACAATGTTCTTGGCATTTCCGCAGCAGAAGCGGGAAGAAACGTGCTTGCCCGGCCGGATCGAACAGCTCCCATAGCTTACGAGCCAGGGTCAGGGAATCTATCCGAATGATTGTTTCGGGGGTACATCCGGCTTGTGCGGCGAGTACCTTCAGGAAGGATTTGTTCATGACGACCTTCTTGCTATGCGTGTCCAATGCCCCTTCCGCCAGTTTGACGGCTTTGCCGATCATGATGCCTATGATTACTTCTTTGAAGTGCAGTTCGGAAGCAATCTTCAATGTCTCGCCGATGAAATTCCCATAGTGGATGAACATTTGCGGGGGAAGTTCCCTGTCAAGTTTGCCTGTCAGGTCCGCTTTCAGGAAGCGTTCGCTTTTAGCGCCGGAGTTGATGACCAGGCGGGAACAGCCTATTGCTTTGGCTACCTCTGCCTCTTTGCGGATGGAAGCGATAAAAGCCTCGTTGGAGAAAGGGCGGACGATACCCGAAGTACCGATGATGGAGATTCCGCCAATGATCCCTAATTTAGGGTTGAAGGTTCGGGAGGCCAATGCCTGCCCTCCGGGGACGGATATTGTGACGATTACTTCTTTAGTCTGGCCGGCCAGGCCGTTTTCCTGTAACACTTTGGTTAGCTCTTCTGTCATTAGCCGGCGTGGAGTAGCATTGATCGCAGGGCCGCCGATTTCGAGTCCCAGGCCCGGAAGGGTAACTGTGCCGACCCCTTCACCGCCTCTGAACAGGATAGAAGGGGTATGGCCTTTCCCGGCAAAGCTTGAGTCCGCTTTTACCAGTTCGATACGTGCTATGATGGAACAGCCGTTTGTCACGTCCGGATCGTCACCCGAATCCTTAATGACAGTGCATTGTGCCGCCTTATCCTCCCATTCGGTCGAGGCTACCGGAAGCGTGATGCATTCGCCCGACGGCAGTGTAATCCGGCTGTCCGGCTGCTCTTCTCCCGTCAGCAATGCCAGCAATGCCGCTTTGGCTGCAGCAGTGGCACAAGCCCCGGTTGTAAAGCCACTGCGGAGTGGGAAGAAGTCCGGCGCCAGCCGTTCAATAGCCTTCCGCAATCCTTCTACGCCTTGTACAAAGGTGAATGTCTCAGGTAGGGCAGGCCGTTGGATGACATAAACGGGAATCCCGCAGGCTTGTGCCGCTTCCACTTTTTCGTTGAAATAACCGCTTTCCCCACTTTCTTTCGTTAGGATCGCATCCGGGCGGAGCTGTTCGAATAATCGTTTTTCATCTTCTCCCTCTTTAAAAAAGACAAGCCGTTCGCGGGGGAAACCGCTTGCATCGGCCAGTGAGAGTGACTCTTCCCGGTTCAGGATACGGAACCGGCAGGGCGTCTTTTCCCAATAAGGACGCAGCTTGGCGATCGTCTTTACACCTGTCAGCGCCAGCAGGTCACGGATACCGTCGGCACGGAGGCGGTCGATGGCGTCTGCATAGTCCACACACCATATCAGCCGTCCGTCCCGTGCGGGATATTGCCTTTCGAGACGGACAACCGGGATTTGCAGTCTGGAAGAAACTTTGGCAAGTGTCCAGTGCAACTGGATGGCGAAAGGATGGGCGACGTCTATCAGTAATGAGATTTGTTTCTCACGGCAGAACTCCGTCATCTCTTCTTCCTGCATACCGCCCGTGATTCGGATGGCATGAGCTGTTTCGATCGTTTGCTCATTGCCTACCGTCGAGTAGTAGTAAGACTTACCGGCACTTTCTACTACTTGGATGGCTTTGCGCCCTTCTGTTGTTCCTCCCAGAATCAGAATCATACTTATTTCCGGAATAGATGTTTAAACTCGTCTGCATATAGGCGGGAAAGTCCCTCTCGGTTATCAATGGCGTCGCCTACGACCAGCAGGGTTGTCAGCGTCAGGTTGTTGTCCTTGACGATCCGCGCCAGGTCTTTCAGTTCGCCCCTGTAAATACGTTCGTCTTTCCAGGTCAGCTTGTAGCAGGCGGCAACCGGCGTCGTCGGCGGGTAATGTTCCAGTAGTTCTTTCTGCACCTGTTCGGCAATTCCGGCACTGAGAAAGATACACATGGTACTCTGGCTGGCAGCCAGCTTATGCAGTTGTTCTTTCTCGGGCATGGGCGTACGTCCTTCGCCACGTGTCAGGATGATCGTCTGTACCTTTTCAGGTATGGTGAACTGGGAGCGGAGGGCAGCTGCGGCGGCTTGGAAAGAGGAGATTCCCGGCGTGATGTGGTAGCTCATTCCGTATTGGTCGAAGAAGGCCATTTGCTCTTGTATCGCTCCGTAAATACAAGGATCCCCTGTGTGCAGTCGGACTACAAACAAACCTTTGTCGTAGAACTCTTTCATCAACATAAATTGCTCTTCCAGATTCATGTCGGCAGAGCTTCGCACTGTAGCCCCTTTCTTGGCGCACAATGTCAGTTCTTTCGGGACAAGGCTGCCGGCATACAGGATCAAGTCTGCCTTTTCCAGCATTCGCCTGCCCCGGATGGAGATCAATTCGGGATCGCCCGGTCCGGCTCCTACGATTTCGATATGTCCCTGTTTCTCTTCCTGACGCTGCGCATACTTGTCCAGAGCAACTGAAAAGGTGAAGTCGCATACATCCCGTGTCTGTCCTTTATGTTTTTCGATAATCAACGGGCCGCCTTCCGCACTCCGGATGGCAGCTGCTTCTGAGACACTTGCCGAGCTGGTGACATCTTCTACTTTGGAAGAGGGATTCGGTACGTTGATCTTATTCAGTTCCTCTGCCGGATAAGTCTTAAACGGACACTTCAGATACTCTTTTGCAAAGGTGTTGAGCAACGGTTCGTCCTTTTTAAGGTCGATGGACGATACATCCGCAATGGCTTTCGGATTGATATGAAAGGAGGATAGATGCCGGGTTACTTCTTTTGTAAAAGCATCCATATCGTCCAGTCCCTTCTTACAGCCGACGCCCATATGGAGTACCTTTGGGAAGAACGACAGGCAAGGAATCGGTGAATCTCCGTAGAAATAGGGACTGACCGTAATCAGTTGTTCGTATTTCTCCATATCGATATCCGGATAGTGATAGAATATGTCCACATGAGAAGGGCAGGTCTGTTCCAGATAGTCCGTATCTTTTGTACGGACATCGAGCAGAAGGGCTGTCGGTTTCAGGTTGACGAATCGTGAAATGCATTCGTTCATCAGTTTCTGTGGAAACTCTTGCGTGCCGGCCTTCCGGTCGTATATATCCGTCTCCCAGTCGAACTGTTTGGAGAAAGTATCCAAAGCCCAAAGCCCCTGGTTGTCGCTTTGAGTCGTAACGACTGCCTCGGCATCCAGTATCCGGGCCAATACGTGCGTCAGGCTGTTTGCCCCGCCTATATGCCCGGAGAGGACCGATACGACATACTTCCCGGTACTGTCGATGCAGACAACCGCCGGATCTGTATATTTACTCTTTATATAAGGTGCGATGCTCCGCACGCAAATACCCATTGCCCCGATGAAAACAAGGTTTCCGGATGCTGCGAACAACTCGCCTGTCAGCTCCTCGAAGGAGGAGAACTGGCAGATATCATCCGCTATGTCCTTGCTATAAATAACTGTCTCTCCGGGATATCCGTCCCGTATCTTGCGTGCTAACGGCAGGCTGCTTGCCGACACTACAATGATATTCAAAGAATCTTTATACATAATGTTTACCGGTTGCGCAAAGTATTGTTATCGGATTATATTGATCGAGCGTGATATTCATCTCCGAATGCAGCTTCAGACCGTTCTCTTCAACCGCCTCCCGGAACAGTTTGCAGCTTTCTTCCGATACGGAGTTGAATACGATCTTACCATTCAGCGAATCCAGGTGAGGAACGATTTTCCGGACCATCTCTTTCAGTTTGCCCCCATGCCCGCCGATAAAGACCGCATCTACAATCGTATTCTCTTCGATAGTCGTATTCAGGAAGTCGCCTATATGCAGGTCGATGCCGGGAGCGCTATGCAGCCGTGCATTGGATTGTATGATCGTTTCACATTCTTCCCGCACTTCGAAAGCCCGGATGTGAAGATGCGGATATTGCCGGCGCGCCTCGATCGAGATAGACCCGGTGCAGGCGCCAATATCCCAGAAGCTACGGCTGTTATGCAGCTCCAGCAGGCTCAGGTCGATTGTGCGGATCGGCGCTTTGGTGATCATTTTTGCCCTGTCATCCAGTAAGAGAAATTCCGTGTCCGGAATGCCGACAGCCGGACGTTGCCGGTTGCAATGCGGAGCCTTGAACAGCAAGACGCAGTTCGGCCTTTTGAAGCTCATCCGGCTGATTTCCTCGATAGAATATATCTTATAGATATTTTCTTCATCCGGATTGCCCAAATGTTCGGCAACCCGCATTGTGTAGTCTTTGTCCAGATGGTATTCCATCATTCTTTTAGCAATCGCGTCAGGTGTGTGGACATGGTCGGTCAGCACGCCGATCAGCGGATGGTATTCTAACAACGCCCGGTCAAGCTCGTGCCAAGGGCGTCCGGTGACGGACACGGCGTGCATATTCTCGTAGGCTATCTGTTCCCGGTGGGCAAACATCTGCAAGGAATTAAAATAAGGGAATACTTTCATGCCGACCCCTAAAAGGTGTTTCCGGACGGTGGAAGCGAAGCCGAAGAAGAACGGGTCGCCCGAAACGAAGGAGACTATCACTTTGTCTTCCTGAATCAGCCGGCTGTATTCAGCCATAACCTCGTCTATCGGCGCTTTTATCTCGATCCATACCGCATCGGCGGGCAGGAAAGGCTTCACGATCTCATAATGCCGTTTTCCTCCGGAGAAGATATTGTCGTGTTTGATACTCTTGATGATTACTTCTATATGCTTGGGTTGTGGATTATCGTCCATACCGACCATATAGATGTGCGTTTTGCCGTAAGTCTCTACTATTTCTCTTGTGTTCATACGTCTCTACCTGGTTTTAATTGTTCTGCGTCATTGTAGCAAAGTATAGCGTTTACCAAAGTTGCGGCCAGGTTGCTACCTCCTTTCCGTCCTTCGACAATGAGTTTAGGAATGGAGACAAACGGTTTTACCATGTGTTTGGATTCCTGTACGTGTACAAAACCGACAGGAGCGGCAATGATGCCGGCGGGCGTGGCTTTCCCTTTCCTTATCAGGTCACAAAGTTCTATCAGCGCCGTGGGCGCATTGCCAAAAACATATAATGCATCAGGATGTTCGCTCGCCGCAAGCCGGATGCCCGCCTGTGTACGGGTAATACCTTTTTCGGCAGCCAAAGCAATGGCGCGTTCGTCCTGCAAATAACATTTCACTTCGATCCCCATTCGTTGCAAAGCTCCTTTCCGGATGCCGGAAGCGGCCATTGTCACATCGGTGATGATGGTGCGTACTTCGCCTTGGCTAAACTGCCCGTACAGGGAGGTGACGGCATTGTCGTCGACCCGCAGGATGTTCTCCATGTCGAAATCGGCGGTCGTATGGATAGCGTGGAGCAGGGCCCACTTCTTGTCGAGGGGGATTTCTTTATTCTTCAGTTCTTTCTCTATCGTGCGGAAACTGCGAATCATGATGTCCTGACCGATACCGACATCCTTGTTCATCTTGATCTCGCCGTAGTAGCCGCGTGGTGTGATGAACTTGTCGCCTGCGATATATGACTGCGAGTTCCCGATCAGGATGACCGTAAACATATCAACCTGTTCAGGGTCGAACTCGCCAAGCGTAGTCAGATTGACAACCTGCTCTTCACGTCCGGCCTGGCGAACGTAACCGACAGGCGTCGCGGGATCGCGTTCTTCGAGGAAGAGTTCTTTCAGGCGGTATAACTGCCAGTAACGTCCTTCGCTTTTCGGATTGTAGACGGCCGTCACGAAATCTCCGATAGCTGCCGCCTGTATGCGTTTCTCAATCCGTTCCCAAGGCGTCATCAAGTCGGAAAGTGAGATGATACAGAGATCATGCCCGATAGGAGCTCCCAGGAGCGAAGCCGCTTTCTGGAAAGCACTGATGCCGGGCACTACTTCTATCTCCAACTGAGATGCTTCTTGCTTCACGCTCATCTCATAGATCAGCGGAGCCATTCCGTAGATTCCGGCGTCGCCGGAGCTGATCACCGTCACCGTCTTTCCTTCCAAAGCATGTTTGCAGGCCTCTTCGGCACGTGCTTTCTCGCGCTTCATTCCGGTGTCGATGCACTGGGCGTCCGGACGGACAATATCTTGTATGAATTGAAAGTAATAATTATATCCGATGATGACATCCGACTGCCTGATGGCAGACAATGCCGTCGGCGTTATATCTTCACGGCTTCCTGGGCCGATACCGACGACAATGATTTTCCCTTTGCTCATATATAATCTGTTTGTAGATAATAGAAGCAAAGGTACGATTTATATTTAGTTTTCTTCCGCCGGTTGATACAAATATCGCTTGATACTCCGCTTCGGAGTTTTTTCGAACTCTTCCTGGTAGAGCTTGAAACAGGAGACTTTGCTGTAGGCCGGCATTTCGGCATTCAGCTGGTCGACGTTTTGCTGCATCAGCCTTTCGATCTCGGAGTGTTGCATGCCGGCCTTGTCCACCTGTTCCCAGTCCGGATAGATCAGCGCCACCAGTTTGCCGCCTTGTGAGATGATGATCGACTCGGCGACATAAAGCATATTGTTCAGGCGGTCTTCAATCTCTTCCGGATAGATATTCTGTCCGTTGGAACTCAGTATCATGCTCTTGCTGCGTCCGCGTATATAAAGGAAGCCGTCGGCGTCGAGCGTCCCTAAGTCGCCGGTGCGCAGCCAGCCGTCGGGCATCATGACTGCCTTAGTCGCTTCCGGGTTCTTGTAATAACCCAGCATCACGTTCATGCCGCGGACTAGTATTTCGCCGACTTCGTTCTCCGGATCGTCCGAGTCGATCCGTACCTCCATGCGGTCGACGATCCGGCCGACAGAACCTTGTTTGAACGTGTCCCATTGCTCATACGATACCAACGGCCCGCATTCCGTCATGCCATAGCCGACCGTATAGCGGAAGTTGATGGATTTGAGGAATGTCTCCACCTCTTTGTTGATGGCAGCTCCACCGATCACGATCTCGCCGAAGTTTCCGCCGAAAGAGTCGTTCAGCTTCTGGGCGATCTTGTCTTTTACCTTCTGGTCTACGTAGGGCACTTTCAGCAGCAGCTTGATAAGCGGCTTTTCGAGTTCAGGGAATACCTTATTCTTAATAATCTTTTCAATGATAAGCGGAACGGCAAGGATCAGTGCGGGACGAATCGTGGCGAAAGCCTCTGCAATGATCTTGGGGCTCGGCGTACGCGTCAGGAAATGGACGTGGCAACCTTTGTTGACGGAGTTCAGCACCTCGAACGCCAACCCGTACATATGCGCCATCGGCAGCATACAGACGATGTTGTCTCCCGGATGGATGAACGGCAGGCGGTCGTAGGCGAACTGCGTGTTGCTCCACAGGCTGCGATAGGGAATCATGACGCCTTTGGAAAAGCTGGTTGTTCCCGATGTATAGTTCAAGACCGCTAATTCTTCCGGGTCTTCGACATGATATTTCACGTCTTCGGCCTTGAAAGAGCGCGGATATTTCTTGCCGAAATACTCGTTGATGCGGTCACGCACGGTACGGACCTCCTTGTTTTTACAGTCGATGATGGAGAAGTTGTCCAGCATCATGAAAAGTCTGACCTCCGGCATCATCTTTTCGTTCATATTCTCCCAGTTGTTGGAACCTGCCAGTACGGCTTTCGCTCCCGAATGGTTGACGATATGGTGGATGTTATCCGGCTTGAACTCATGCAGGATCGGCACGGCAACAGCTCCGTAGGCAAGTATCCCGAAGAAGCAGATCGCCCAGTTGGACGAGTTGCGCCCGACGATGGCCACTTTGTCGCCTTTTTTGATACCGGCATGTTCCAGCAGGATGTGGAACTTCTCTATCCGGCGGGCAACGTCTTTGAAATGGTAAGTATGTCCATTGTAATCGGAGAAAGCGGGGAGGTCCCAATGCTCCTTGATGCTTCTCTCTATAAGGCCTAAGAAACGATTATCCATATTGATACAGTTTTAAAAAGAACCGGGAATCCCGGGAGAATGTTGCAAAGATAACAAAGAAACAAAAATTCCATAGGCAGGGAACAAAAGTTTCATGCCTATGGAACAAAAGTTTCATGCCGAGGAAACAAAAGTTTCACGCCGAGGAAACTATTTTAATCTGCTTACCAGGGAGTGACCGTTACGTTACGGAATTGCACTTCCTTACCTTCGCTTTGCAGGCCGATGTAACCTTCTTTCACTTTGTTCGTGCCGGTGTTCTGGTAAACGCCGTTGATGTAAACCGTGATGACGCCGTCTTTCACGAAGATATTCGCTTCGTTCCATTCTCCGGCAGGCTTTTCGCTGTCCGGATTGTTCTTCCGTACGACGGGGAAGCCTGGGCGCGGTTCTCCCGGTTTGCCCTGGTATTCGGCCAGGTCGGAACCTCCCAAAAGAACGAAGTCGCCGGCGTTATCCTTCATCAGGTTACACTCGATGCCGTTCGGGAACGGGTTCTTCGGATCTTCGATCAGCAGGAATATACCGCTGTTAGCCTTTTCCTTACCGTTCGGCCAGCGATATTCCACGTGCAGCTTATAGTTGCCATATTTCTCTTTTGTGTACATATATCCGAATGGCTGTCCTGTAATGTTGATGACACCGTCTTTTACAGAATACACCTGGTCGGCGGGGACAGAATTCTTGTCGACAACGAAGTTCCAGCCCGAAAGGTCTTTCCCATTGAACAACTTGGTCGTTTTCTGCGCACTCGCTTCACTTCCGAAGCACAAAAAGGCGGCAGCCATTACTGCCATTGCTAACATTCTTTTTTTCATGGTCTTACAAATTTATAAATGTGATTAATCAACAATAAGTTTACGGTAACGGACACGTTTCGGTTCGACATCACCCAATTGCTTGCGCTTGTATTCTTCGTACTCCGAATAAGAGCCTTCGTAGAACACGACATTGGAATCTCCTTCGAACGAAAGGATATGTGTACAGATGCGGTCCAGGAACCAGCGGTCGTGCGAAACGACAACGGCACAGCCTGCGAAGTTTTCCAATCCTTCTTCCAGTGCGCGAAGCGTGTTCACGTCGATATCGTTGGTCGGTTCGTCGAGCAACAGGACGTTTGCCTCCGCCTTCAGCGTGAGGGCGAGATGCAGGCGGTTCCGCTCACCACCGGAAAGCACGCCGCAGAGTTTTTCCTGGTCGGCCCCGGCAAAGTTGAATTTGGAAAGATAGGCGCGCGAGTTGATCTCCTTGCCGCCGACGCGGATAAATTCCTGTCCGCCGGAAACAACCTGGTAGACCGTCTTGTTCGGGTCGATATCTTTGTGCGTCTGGTCGGCATAACCGACTGTCACAGTTTCACCCACTTCGAAAGTTCCCTTGTCGATGCTTTCCATGCCCATGATCATCTTGAACAGGGTGGTTTTACCGGCGCCGTTCGGACCGATCACGCCGACGATGCCGTTAGGCGGCAACATGAAGTTGAGGTCATCAAACAGCAGTTTGTCGCCGAATGCCTTTGCCACGTGTTGGGCTTCGATCACCTTGTTGCCTAATCGCGGACCGTTCGGGATGAAGATTTCCAACTTGGCTTCCCGCTCTCTCTGGTCTTCGTTCAAAAGGGCTTCGTAAGAGTTCAAACGGGCTTTGCCTTTTGCTTGGCGGGCTTTCGGGGCCATGTTGATCCATTCCAACTCGCGTTCGAGCGTCTTACGCCGCTTGCTGGCCTGCTTTTCCTCCTGTGCCATGCGTTTTGTCTTCTGGTCCAGCCAGGAAGAATAGTTGCCTTTCCAGGGGATGCCTTCGCCGCGGTCCAGTTCCAGAATCCATCCGGCTACGTGGTCGAGGAAGTAGCGGTCGTGCGTGATGCAGATAACCGTTCCGGCATACTGTTGCAGATGCTGTTCCAGCCAGTCGATCGACTCGGCATCCAAGTGGTTGGTCGGCTCGTCCAGCAGCAGTACGTCCGGCTGTTGCAGCAGCAGGCGGCAAAGGGCTACGCGGCGGCGTTCACCACCCGAGAGCGTGTCGACAACCTGGTCTTCGGGCGGACAGCGCAGGGCGTCCATCGCCCGTTCCAGGCGGCTGTCGAGGTTCCATGCGTCTGTTGCGTCTATCTTGTCTTGCAGTTCGGCCTGGCGGTTGATCAGGGCATCCATCTTGTCCGGATCTTCCAGCACTTCGGGATCGCCGAACTTTTCGTTTACTTCTTCAAACTCCTTGAGGGTGTCCACAATCTCCTGTACGCCTTCCTGCACGATTTCCTTCACCGTTTTGCCCGGTTCCAGCTTCGGGTCCTGTTCCAGATATCCGACGGAATAGCCCGGAGAGAAAACAACTTCTCCCTGGTATTCTTTTTCAATGCCTGCAATAATTTTAAGCAGTGTGGATTTACCGGAACCATTCAAACCGATGATCCCGATTTTCGCTCCATAGAAAAAGGACAGGTAAATATTTTTCAATACTTGCTTCTGAGGCGGAAAAGTCTTGCTCACGCCCACCATCGAGAAAATAATTTTCTTGTCGTCTGCCATATAAACTTTTAATGTGTTAGTTTGATTTCGTGACTTAAAAATAGTGGTCACAAATCTACACAAATATCTTGTATTTTACAAACTGCCGAGATATAGGGCTACCTTTGTCCTTCGCCGATCATCTCTTCAGCCAGGACGATGTCTGCGTCCTTCTGGATGTTCGGGAGTTCGAGGCCGTAGCCTTTGATGCGGTCTTCGCGTTTCAGCAGCAGGGAGATGCAAAGTGCCAGAATGCCGAAGCAGGTGAAGATCATCATCGGGATCATATAGTTGTAAGTCGGTTTACCGTCTACCATGCCGGTAATACAGTATTTGTCCAGTACGATGCCGATCATATACGGAACGCCCATCAGTCCCCAATTCTGTACCCAGAAAATCAGTGCATATGCCGTACCCAACTTGTTTTCCGGAATGATCTTCGGAACAGAAGGCCACATGGCGGAAGGAACCAACGAGAAAGCGATACCTAACAGGATGATGAGGCAGAGTGCCACAATCCAGTTATCCAGCATCGGGATGGAGAACATACAGTGAATGAAGATCAGCATAACAGAGCCGATAATCATAATAGTCGCCCCTTTCCCTTTACGGTCGTAAAGGTTACCGAAGAACGGAGTCAGCAGGATGTTTCCGAAAGGCAATAACGCCGGGATAACGCCCGACCATTCCGGGTCGATACCAAACTTATTGATCATCAGGTTCGGTGCATATTTCAGGAAGGGGAATACAGCGGAATAGAACAATACGCAAAGCAACGCCATATACCAGAAGCCTTTCAGCGTGATGATATCCAGTATGTCGCCGAAACGGAACGGCTCTTCGGCTTCTTCTTCGCCTGTGGCGGCGGCAGCGTCTTCAACATCACGTCTCTTATCCATGACAACAAAGACGATGAATGAAATCAAACCGATGCAAAGCAGGATCAGTCCGATAAAGATCGGCATACTGATAGAGTTGCCGAATGCACGGCTTAACAGAGGGGTAATACCGATTGCCAATCCCGTACCGATACGGGCGCAAGCCATTTCCAACCCCATTGCCAAAGCCATTTCCTTGCCTTTGAACCATTTGACTATAATCTTTGAAACGGTAATACCGGCGATCTCAACCCCTACGCCAAACAAGGCATAGCCAAGTGAAGCGACCAGCAGCGGATAGCCCCATTCCGTACCGAAGATAGAAACTGTTTCGCCACCGAAATCGTGCGATACGCCGAACCATTTGATAAATACACCGACAAGCATGATACTGGTTGCCATAACTCCGGTGAAACGTACGCCCATCTTGTCCAGGATCATTCCGCCGAAGATAAGCATCAGGAAGAATACGTTGAACCAGCCATAGGCACTGGTGAATTTGCCGTATTCATTGGCTGTCCATCCTAATCCTCCACCATCGACCGGTGTTTGCAATAAGTCCTGAAGCGGAGCCATCATATCTGTGATGAAGTATCCGCAGAGCATTGTAAATGCAACGAGCGCCAGTACAGCCCATCGTGCTGTCTTTGATTCGCTCAGTTTTCTCTGAATTTGTTCTGTCATGATATTTGTTTATTGAATTAAGTTATTTATTATCCTTTGATGAACAGGGGCAAGGCGTCGGCAACGACAAAGGTGCTGCCGCCGATAAAAATCGTGTCGTTTTGCCTGGCGCGTGCCAGCGCTTTCTCTACGGCTTCCGGCACAGTGTCGCATACGACACCCGACAGTCCGTGCCGGATGGCCAGCGCAGCGAAGTCTTTTGCCGGCATTGCCCGTTGTACGGACGCTTGGGTGAAGATGTAAAATGCTTCCTTCGGCATCAGTTCGAGCACACCGTTGATGTCTTTGTCGTTGACCATGCCGACGATCATATAGAGTTGCTTGTGTTGCGTGATCTCTTCTTCCAGTTGGATGTTCAGGTATTGCCAGCCTCCGACATTGTGCCCGGTGTCGCATACGATTTTCGGGTTTTCCTGCAAGACTTGCCAGCGTCCCATCAGGCCTGTCAGTTCGACGACGTGTTCAAATCCTTCGCGGATTGCTTCCACGGGTATATTGACTCCGGCCGCTTTTAGCAGGTCGATGGCTCCCAATACCGTTGTTGCATTCCTGAACTGTACGACACCGCCTAACTGTCCGGACAATTGTCCGTATTCTGTCGAGTCCAGATGCCATTTGCCGGTCTCGGTCAGGTAGGATTCTTTCAGATATTCTTTGTCTTGTGCAAAAAGAACTTGCGTACCGGCTTTGTCTGCGGCATCCAAAAAGACCTGTGCTACGCTGTGGCGGTCTGCCTCGCCGATCAGTGCGGGAACGTTTTTCTTGATGATACCGGCTTTCTCGAAGGCAATCTTTTCGACTGTATCGCCCAAAAATTGCGTATGATCCAGGCTGATATTCGTAATGATGCTCAGAATAGGAGTGATGATATTCGTACTGTCTAACCGTCCCCCCAAACCTACTTCGATCACGGCATAGTCCACTTCCTCCGTACGGAAATAATCGAAAGCCATACTGGAAGTCAGTTCAAAGAAAGAAGGATGGAGAGGCTCGAAGAATGAGCGGTGGCGTTCTACAAAATCTATAACATATTCCTGGGATATCTTTTGCCCGTTCACCCGGATACGTTCGCGAAAATCGATCAGGTGCGGGGAGGTGTACAGTCCGACTTTATATCCCGACTGCCGTAGAATAGCTGCCAGCAGATGGCTGACGGAACCTTTTCCGTTTGTTCCTGCGACATGGATCGTCTTATAGGCTTTATGCGGATTGCCTAAATAATCATCCAGTGCGATGCTGGTTCCCAGTCCGGGTTTGTAAGCTGAAGGTCCGGCATTCTGAAATACAGGAATGCTGGTATATAGATAGTGTAGCGTTTCTTCGTACGTCATACAGTTGTCATTTATGTTTCGCAAAGTTAGGTACAAATATTTTAGGAAAAAAGAAATTACCTAAAATACTACTCGAAGTCCCGCCGGCAGGTTAAATGGGCTATAAACAAAGAAAAGGATACCCGATAGCGGATATCCTTTTCAATACAGTTCTTATAATTCAGTGAATTAATTTCTTGGGAGTGCTTCTTTAACAACCATCGGACGGCCTCGTATGTAGCTCCGTTCAATTCTTCGATTGCTCTTTTTGCTTCTGAAGTTTCCGGCATTTCGATGAATGCAAAACCTTTTGATCTTCTTGTGTCGCGATCTACGATAAGTTTTACTGATTCAACAGTTCCATACTCTTCCATTACTTCTCTCAAATCTGCTTCCCTAACGTTGTAGCTAAGGTTACCAATGTACATGTTCATAAATATAAAAATAAAAAATTAATAATTCAACAACAGAATATAAGGAAGTTCTTAATCAGAGGTGGAAATACTCAATCTGGATAACTGAGGAGATACATATGAAAAATCAAATCGAAATAAATCTCTTATTGTTTGTTGATACAAAGGAAAGCATTCTTTTTGGATAATGCACTATCTTGTTCCGTTTATATTGAATAATACATTTCTTTTATGAAATAAGGTCAATACTTAAGGTTTAAAATACCTTTCCAAATTTATTTATACCTTTGCACCCCGTTATAGACGACATTACGGATAAATAAAATAAGGAAATGAATAAACAACGCGTGGCATACACTCCGACCGGCGGAGTGTGTTCTAAGATGATGATTATCGATTCGGAAGATAATGTGATTAAGAATGTTCAGATCGTCGGCGGTTGCCAGGGCAACACGCAGGGGCTGTCCAGATTATTAGTGGGTATGGATGTAAACGAAGCTATCCGGAGATTGGAAGGTATCGACTGCCGCGAACGGGGAACGTCGTGTCCGGACCAGCTGGCGCAGGCCTTGAAGCAGATCAGTCGATAATCAGTTTGTAACCGATCCCACGTACATTCAGGATTTTGATTGATTCGTCTTTTGACAGTTTATGCCTTAGTTTGGTGATAAAGACATGCAGGCTGCGGGCATTAAAGAATGAATCGTCTCCCCATAGTTCCAGCAGGACGTCTTTCATGGGTAACACGTGATCTTTGTTTTCACACAGCCGCTTCAGTATTTCGGACTCCCGGTTGCTCAGCAATTGTTTTTCTCCGCAGTACTGAAGCGTTTGGGTGATGGAATCGAATATATATTGACCGAGAGTGAAAGAACTGGTCTCCTCCTTGGAAACAGTTATCTTGTTCAACAACGCCTTAATACGGATGATCAGCTCTGCCATGCCGAAAGGTTTTTTCAAGTAGTCGTTACCGCCTAATTCGAAACCTTCTACGACATCATTTGCCGCCGAGCGGGCGGAGAGGAAGAGCACAGGTATTTGGTGGTCTGTCTTCCGTATATGCCGTACCATTGTGAAACCGTCTATCTTCGGCATCATGATATCCGAAACGATGATATCCGGCCTGGTCTCTTTATAGCGGGATAATCCCTCTTCGCCGTTAGCTGCAATAAATACTTCAAATTCATTCCCGTCCAGCGTGTCCTTTATGATCATGGCAAGGGTGGGCTCGTCTTCTACTAATAAAACTCTGATCTTATCCATTGATATTAATTTTTAAAATGAAGGGTAAACGTAGAGCCTTTTCCCGGCTGGCTCTTGACTGTCACGGTTCCATTGTGTTTAGCCATCATGTCACGGACATAGTATAATCCGAGGCCGAAGCCTTTTACATCGTGCAGGTTTCCGTTTGGAACGCGGTAGAATTTGTCGAAAACCCTTTTCTGATTGGCTTCGCTGATACCGATTCCCTCGTCTGTCACCGAGAGGGTCGCCTCTTTGGAGGACAGTGTGCCTTTGATCCGTATGCGGCAAGGTTTCTCGCCGGAATACTTGATGGCGTTCCCTATCAGATTACTGAGCATATTATATAAGTGGGTGCGGTCGGCCGTCACAGCCATCCGGTCCGGTATTTCGGATATGATACTGACCGGCTTGTCTGCTTTCAACTTGAATTGTTCGATAAGCGGTGTAAGCACATCCGCCACTTGTACCGATTCGGGATGAAGGCGGAATGTACTTCTGTTCTCAACGGAAAGGGTCAGGATTTGCTCGACCAATCCGGACAGATGGTTCAACTGTTCCCGCACGATATTCAGGTATTTCCTTTGTTTCTCGTTGATTGTGTCGCTGTAGTTCAACAACACATCGTTAGCGGCAAAGGCGACAGAGATAGGCGTCTTCAGTTCGTGTGTCATGTTGTTGGTGAAATCGGTTTTCAGTTCCTCTACTGTTTTTTGCCTCAAAATGGTGTAAAGCAGATATACAAAAGCAATCAGGATAATCACAAAAAGCAAAAAAGAAGAAATTAATATACCAGCCATCTGCCGGAATACAATCTGGTCGGGAGATTGAATTTCCAGATCGTAGTAGTATTCTCCCGGCTCGATAATATGGGTGAAGCGAACGGCATTTTTCCATGATCCTTCTTTCCGGGATGCTTCCGTATAAGTATAAAGTACGGAATCTTTCGCTTCTTGCCGAATCACCCGCAGGCGGTAGGGAGCGGCGATTTCTCTATCCTGTAACCCATTCTTTAATAAAGTATTAAATTGCGCATAATTAATAGGCAGTAATGAGTCTATCTGCTGGTGCATGAGTATTTGTACGTTTCTTTCCAACGTACCGATCATCTGTAAATATTCATTTAATGTCTTGGCTGCTTCCATATACTGAATTGTATAGCCCGGAGAAGATTCCATGATTTTATCCAGAGAAATAGACTCCTTTTTCTTTTCCCATGCCGTGTCTTGGCTAAAGCTGAATTGAGGACTTATTTCGCCGTGGAAGTCGTTTTTGCTCAGCGAGTCCAAGCGTAGGAATATTTCCATATAGTCAGCCATTCGCATGGCTTCCTCTATCTTGTCCCATGTGTTTTTCTTGTTGGATACGTATAATCCCTTCAGCCAGTATCCCTGTGAAATCAACAGTCCGGCAAGTGAAAGGCATATAAGCGTTGCTATTATCTTAAATCGGAGACGTGTTTTCATTTCTTCTTCTTTACGGCAAAAGTAAATGTTCCGATTCGATTTATAACGAATCCGATAAGACTAAATAACACTTTTATTAGTTTTGTGCCAGTTTATAATCATCAGGAGCTATCCCCGTATTCATCTTAAAAATATGTCTGAATTGTTGTACATTGGGGTATCCCAGCCTTTCTGCCACTGCGCCGGCAGTACATCCTTGTTCCAACAGCATCGTTTTGGCGGCTTCCAACTGTTTGAACTGGAAATATTCGTCGATATCCTCTCCCGTCTCAAAATACAATAAATCACTGAAATATTGGGAGGATAAATGGAGTTTATCGGCACAATATTCAGCCGAAGGTGAATTTCCTTTTTTTAGCTTTCCGGATTGGATGTACTCATCCAGTAATATGTTTGTTTGGCGGATAAGAGACTTGTTTGCCTCACAGCGTGTAATGAACTGGCGTTCATAGAAACGGGTACAATAGTCAAGTAAGAGCTCGATATGCCTTGAAATCAGAGTTTTGCTATGGTTGTCTATAGCGTGTTCCAATTCCTCTGCGATGTTATGCTGGCAGTCTATGATTTTACTTTTTTCGCGCAGGGACAAGTGGAGGGCTTCATCCGGTTTATAGAAGAAAAATGTATAATCCTCTATATACCAGTCCAGCGAAGTACGGCTGAGTAAATCAGGATGGAATGCAAGCAGCCTACCTTTCCGGCGGAGCAGTTCGTTATGGTCTATATTGATGGATTCGCCCGGAGTAAGGAACAGGAGCGATGCATTGGAGTAGTCACAAGACTTGCGTCCATATGAGAAATCTTCCACATCTCCTTCCAACATAATAATAGTATAGAAATCGAATTTGATGGTACATTGCTCTAAATTAGCCTTCGACAGGTCGACAACACTGACAAGCGGATGGAGCGTCTTGCATCCTAAACAACGGTTGCACTCGTGTATTGTTTCTATATTTAATATACTTTCTTTCATAATATATTCATTTTCTTGTATTCATTGGGCGAACAACCCACATTCTTCTTAAACAGGCGCGAGAAATGTTGTGCATACTGAAATCCCAGTTCGTAGGCTATGTCTGATACGGGCCGGTTAGAGTTTACAATCCGGTCTTTGGCGAGGCTTATGAGCTTGGATAATATATGTTGCTGGGCTGTCTGTCCGGTTTCCTTTTTAATGAGGTCGCCAAAATAGTTTGGGGAAAGGAAGACCTTGTCTGCAAAGTATTTCACTGTGGGATACCCCTTGTTTTCCGCATTCCTGCCCTGAAAATAATCGTCCAGAAGTTTTTCGAACTGTACAAGAATATCTTTGTTTACCTTACTGCGAGTGTTGAACTGCCGTTCATAGAAACGCATACAATAATCAAGTAGCAGCTCGATGTTTTTGGCTATCAGTATTTTGCTGTGCTTGTCTATGGCATGGCTCAACTCTATCCGGACTTTATCGAGGCAATCGATGATGATTTGTTTTTCTTCTTCGGATACATGGAGTGCTTCGTTTACTTCGTAGGAGAAGAAAGAATACTGCTTGATATTCTCTCCGAGCGATGTACCCCGTATCAAATCCGGATGGAAAACAATGCCGACTGAAGAGGGGCGGGCATCTTCCTTCAAATCAATCCCGATTACCTGTCCGGGAGCGAAACTGACGATTGTCCCTTCCTGGTAATCATACAGTTTTTTCCCATATTTCAAGTCGCCGCATATGGTCTGTTTCAGGAAAAGCGAGTAAATACCCATATTCATGCGGATATGGTTGGGATAGGCAGTCGCTTTTGTCAAATCCACAACTCCGACCAGCGGATGCATGGTTTCCAGGCCATACAGCTTGTTGTACTTGTCTATAGTATCTATTTTTACTATTTCATCCATATTTATAGTGCATTATATAAAAATTAAATTGAGCTATTGCATGGCCTGTCTGTGTTGCAGTCTGTATTCGTAAACGCAAGTGTTTAAATTAAAGCAAAGATATGAATAAAAACCATAAGAATTTCAGACAGTACGTGAAATCTGTAATATTAAGGTACAATTATTTCAGTTTGTCATATTCTGCGTCAGTCACCGGTTCGAGCCACTCCGCACTTGCCCCTTCGGCCGGAACGCCGATGGCGATATGCTGAAACCAGCTGTCGGCTGTGGCACCATGCCAATGTTTGGTTTCGGCAGGAATATCGACCACGTCGCCGGGATGTAATTCCTGAGCTTGTTTGCCCCATTCCTGATACCATCCTCTGCCGCCTACGCAGATAAGGATCTGGCCGCCTTTGTGGTGGATATGCCAGTTGTTGCGGCAACGTGGCTCGAAAGTAACATTGTCTACATGCAACTTTCCTTCACCGGTCGCCAGTCCGGCCAAATAGCTGTTCCCGATGAAATATTTGGCATACGCCGTATTGGGTTCGCCTTTTGGAAATACGCAGTTCTCTATGGGTTCGCCTTCTCTGAATTCTTCACCATAAACTTCTGCAATGGCTTTCTTGGCACGGTAGGCTTCGGGTTCGCCTACTTTTTGCAGTAGCACGCCGGGGATGGAATGTATTTCTGCATCCGTCAGCCCCATATTCTTTGCTCCACGCACGTGCGATTTCAGTTGCGGTTCCACTCCTTTGATACCGGACAGTGCGCTGACCGTTACCAGCTCACGTTCGGGGAAAGTCAGGTTGTTACGTGCAAAGATGTCACCGAAGAGATGCGCTTTCAGATAATAATCAGTAGCCGGAGCGAAGGTATAGTCGAAGGGGGCGCCACTGAGTTTCGTCTGTATAGCCGTACCTTCTTTCAGAGCGTCGAAATCATCGGGTAGGGGATCGGCTTCTTTGCCTTCTCTGTCTCTGATACCCTTTGCCTTGCGTTCGGCCAGTACTTGCTGGAGGACTCCCAACGCATTGAGGCTGCGTGGAAAACCGGTATAAGCATAGAGATGTGAGAGCGCTTCTTTTATTTCACTGACTGTCAGACCTTCGTCCAAACCCGTGTGGATGGCTCCGGAAAGATTTTCCAGGTCACCTTTTGCCTCAAGGCATGCGATGGCAACGATGTTCTGTTGCCGCTGGTTCAATACATTCTCCATATTTTCTTGTGCTTTAATGGGATGGCAGGCGGCTATGGTTAATAGCGCGACTGCTATCCGTTTGTTTATTGTTCTCATACAATCTGTTTTTTCTTAGTTACTGTGACAAAGGTACTCCTGGTCCGGCGATTGGCTCGTGCATGAATTACTGATTATTCAACCATTATTACTGTTTTATGGCGTCAAAGACTGTGCCTTTGCGAATTGGAAAAAGACAATAACCCCCCTTTTCAGGCATTTTTCTATTTCGTCCGAAATTTTGATCCATTTTGGATTGACTTTTTTCATGGTTTCGGCCTTTTTGATTGACAACAGAGAAAATGAGGTGCCGAGGTCGTTCTGAAAAGCATTCTTTTTGATTGCCGGAAGACAGAAACGCCGTCAAAGTGATAAAGCTTAACTCCCGGAGAATCGAATATTTGAAAACAAAACGGACGGCGTTCCAAATATCGCAAGGAAATTCAGGTGCTTTTTTACCCTTAAAACGGCCCTTTTTCCAATTACGACCGTCCAAATCGCCATTACGACCGTGCTAATCTTCGCGAGCTGCCGAGTACACTACCTATCAGAACGGTCGTAATGGAAATTAGGACGGTCGTAATGGCAGAAAACGCTCGAAAAAGAGGAAAAAGTCCCTTTTTTAGGCCAAAAAAGCGGATTAACATTTGTTTTGTTTCGGACGTCTTTCGAGCCGGAAAAATACGTTTTATACAATAAGCCCATGGAATCCAATTATCATGGGCATGTATCTATCGGCTCATGGAATAAATATTATAATCTGTAATTCGGGTACTATTATCCGTAATTCATCTACAAAGTGTCTTCTTGTAACGGTGTATTTTTGTTGCATGAAAAATAACCGATTAAATAATATGTAATTATGAGCAAGAAAGTATTTATACTATCATCCAGTCCGCGGCGTGGAGGAAACTCCGATACACTTTGCGATGAGTTTATGCGTGGCGCAGTTGAAGCCGGGAATGAGGTGGAGAAGATTTTCCTGGGAGACAAAACAGTCAACTATTGTACAGGCTGTAGCGTATGCAGCCAATATAAGAAACCCTGTCCTCAAAAAGACGATGCTGCCGAAATCATCAGCAAAATGCTGGCCGCTGATGTCATCGTTCTCGGAACACCGGTTTATTTTTATGCGATGAGTGCACAACTGAAAACAATGCTCGACCGTTGTTGCGGCCCCTATACGGAAATGACGAACAAGGAGTTTTATTTCCTTGCTGCCGCAGCCGAAGGAGATGAAGGTCGCCCTCTTTTGGAGCATGTTTTCGATAATCTTATGGGCTTCATCGATTGTTTGGAGAATCCGGTAGTCAAAGGGAAAATTCTTGCAACCGGAGTGTGGCACGTGGGCGAAATAAAAGGCAATTCTGCCTTACAGGAAGCATATGAGATGGGAAAGAAAATCTTCTGAAAGTCTTTTTGATAATTATATAAAAACATGAAATTATGGATATTGTAAAATTGAATAATGGCATCGAAATGCCGATCTTGGGCTATGGCGTCTATCAGGTGACACCTGAAGAGTGTGAACGTTGTGTAGCGGATGCTTTGAGTGTGGGGTATCGTTCTATCGATACGGCGCAGGCTTATTATAATGAGGAAGGCGTAGGCCGTGCTGTGAAGAAAAGCGGTATTGCCCGTGAAGATGTTTTCATCACTACTAAAGTATGGATTTCCAATGCCGGCTATGAACAAGCGAAGGCATCCATCGACGAATCTTTGCGCAAATTGCAAAGCGACTATGTGGATTTGCTGCTGATTCACCAGCCTTTCAGCGACTACTACGGCACTTATCGCGCCATGGAAGAAGCCTACAAAAACGGCAAGGCTCGTGCTATCGGTGTGAGCAATTTCTATCCCGACCGTTTTGTGGATTTGGCGGAGTTCTGCGAAATCAAACCGATGGTCAACCAAGTGGAAACGCATGTATTCAACCAGCAGGTTGAACCGCAGAAAATCATGGAACGTTACGGTGCGCGTGTCATGTCGTGGGGTCCGTTTGCCGAAGGGCGGAATGACTTCTTTACAAATGAAACTCTAAAAGCAATTGGTGAAAAGTACGGCAAGTCAGTAGCACAGACAGCGTTGCGTTTCCTTATTCAACGAGGCGTAATTGTTATTCCGAAGTCCACCCGCAAAGAGCGTATGATTGAGAATTTCAATGTATTCGACTTTGCTTTGACGGATGAAGATATGCAGGAAATAGCCGGACTCGACCAGGGAAAAAGTCTGTTCTTCTCGCATTATGACCCGGAAATGATAAAATGGTTGGTCGATTTGGTGAAAAAATAGTCTGGTTAAATAATGAATTATAGATTAGGCCGCGCGGATGTGTCAAAAGTACTATTTATAGCGTCTGTGTCCTGGCGGGCTTGACCCGCCATCTCATACTAATCATTGTATCAGTGTAGTATAAGGTTGCGGGGCAAGCCCGCAATGACACGCTAAAACGTTAGAACTTACTTTTGACACACCGCCGTTTAATTTAATATTGTAATCTGTAATTGGGGTTATGATGTTTCCATATTATGGCATCCATTCGATTATGCCATCTGTCGGATTATTTTTCAACCATTCTGTAAACTCAGTGTAAGTACGAACACCGCCTTGAATTACAGCTTGATAATAAACTATGCCCATAATTTTCTCCGTATCGGGAGTTTCGTATTTAAGTCGCAGAATTGCTTGTCGTGTCTCTTCGGTAAGGAGTTTAGATATACGTTCGGCAACTTTCTCAAAATAGCCATCGTATGTAGACCCTTTTTCAATGTGAATCATATCCAATTGCCAAAGATCTTTGTTTTCATCTTCATACCAAGCGTGCCATTCAATACATTTTTCGTCGGTATCTATGAGATTCCCATACTCAATACGCTTGATACGTGGATGTTGAGCCAATTTTGTCATTGCGGAAAAACTATCGGCTACATTCAACCTTTCAGTATATATATGAAAATCAATATCCCGATGCTTCATAAGTAGCCCTGTTTTGAGCGAGCCGACAAGATTAATGGTTGCGCCTGCATCTTGCCAAATTCCCATAATGTTAGTATCTCTGATAATCTCCCACGCTTTGTCTTGATTCTTTGTTGCAATTTCTTCAATCTGCTTCATATTTCCATTTTTTAGCTTGCAAATATAGGAATATAAAACTTATGCTTAAATAGTTATTTAATAGATTTGATGTTGTGTAGATACTAAAGGCAGAGTAACAGTTGCCTAGGTTATTCTTGATTTATTGTATTTGTACTGTAAATTTAGAATTGAACAATATGACGACCTATATAAACAGACATATATATTTGCAGAAGTTGATTGATATATAGACGATGTTGTGGAGCGAAATAACGTGAAGAATCGTCAAGCGTTTCGTAAGATAGTCATCGTAGGTGATGACATTGCCACTTACACCGATGACAACGGTTTTAATTTACAATTTAGATAATTTCATTTCGGTTGCCAGGGTTTATGAAGTATTTGTCCTATATAAGTAATAGCAACGGTTAATGTTCGAATTTGAATTGATTTACCAATTATTATTAGAATTACAGCTATTAGTATCATCATAATGCCAACAGCCAACCGTAGAGTGAATATTTCATTGAATATAGTAATACCGATAACCACCGCAGTAAGTGGTTCCAATGCGCCCATGATAGCAGTAGGTGTTGAACCTATTTGGCGTACTGCAATTACCATAAATACTAAGGATATAACAGTAGGAACCAATGCAAGCATTATAGCAAACATCCACATAGAAGAGGTTGTAAGTAACTGTAAATGGTTGTTGCTGTCAAAAAATGATTGAACCATGATAGTTAATGTACAAAATAGCAGAACATAAAACGTTAACTTTATAGATGACATTCTTAAAGAGGATTTATTTACAGCAACTATATAAAGTGCATAAGAAAGGGAGGATAGCATAACAAGCGATACTCCCGTTGCATTCAACACGCTACCATTATTCCCTTTGTATAACAGTCCTATGCCCCCAATAGCCAGAAGAATAGATAAAACCGTAATTAAGGATGTTTTTTCTTTAAAGAAAATAGCCATGATGACAGTTACAATAACAGGATATACGAACAGAATTGTAGACGCTATTCCTGCATCCATGTAGTGGAAACTTAGAAACAGGGTCAGCGAAGATGCCGCAAACAAAATCCCTAACCCTGCCAAAATCCCTAATTCTTTTCGTGTAACCCTGAACGATTTATTTTGTATAAACATTAACCCACCGAGAAAAAAAGCCGCAAGTAAGAAGCGGTAAAATAATACAGAGTTAGCGTTTATTCCAGCTTCATAAAGAGATAATGCCCCAAGTGGATTTGTACCATAGCTGATTGCTGCAATAATCCCATAAATTGTACCTTTAAATTTAGCATCCATTTTATTATGTAATTTATCTATAAAATTAAAACCAGCGCAGGGATTAATATACCTGCTAATAATTCAATTCCCCCTATTCCGAACAAACCTCGTTTACCTTTATTCATTAGAATACCACTTATACATATCAATATAAGGCATACCGCAGATAGGTCTGAGAAATAGGTCCACCATGTTCCCGGGTTATAATGGAGAAATGAGAGTTGATAAAAAACCGGTCTTTTCTTTATTCCTTCATAAGCAACGTTTCCTGTTTGAGTATCAAGAATATAGGATGAACCACTTTTCAAGAAAACTTTCACCGTTGAGCTATTCGGATAAAAATGTTTGATATAATTATCCTGCTCGCCTACATCTTCTAACAACTGTATTATTTCATTTTTATTAAATTTATGGGAGGTAGGGAATGTCCCCTTCACCGTATAATTGTTTACAGTTATATAGTATTTCGGATTAAAATCCTTTAAATGATTCATCGTTATGCCCGATACCGCATAAATAAGAATCACTCCCATAAAGAAAAAGGATAGATGAAAATGAACCGTCCTGCAATACCGTCGGAACGAATTACGTGTAACTGATTTATTTTTTATTTCTTTATCCATATATTGGTTATTTCTGAAATAAAGAGTTGGTGTTTAGAAGGCTCTTTGTTATAAGATTCTTCCATAATTTTCTCTTTATAAGGTTGAGTCAAATTTGCATAGTCCATCTCTTGAACGAACATTTTCTTACATTCTATAATCATTCGAGCCTCTTCAAAACTCATTAGTCCGGAAGGGGTTTCCAATGGGGTCAACCCTGCTTCTGACACTTTATCAGTATCTCGTCCCGATTTTGTTCCACAAATTCTAAGTGCTCCCCGATATTCTTCTGTAAAAAAACTTAGTGTAAAACTTTCTTCTCGTTGCAAAAATTGATAAGTATGCCTTGAATCACGGACTACGATAAAAGTAGATGGTCTGCTCCACATATCGCCAACCGCTCCCCACGATGCTGTCATTGTGTTATAAGAATTTTTATTCCCTGCTGTCACCAGCATCCATTGCTTACCTATTAAGTCTATTACGTTATCAGGAAGGTCGGTTGCTTCCATCCGGTCATAATGAGATTGCCAACCTGTGGTACTCGTGCTATCTTCATTCTGTGTGAAGACTACTTTGTCTGATTTTTTACTGTTTTCCATACATGAAGTAATTAAAAATATACCTAAGATCATTGAAAATAATGTTATCTTTTTCATTTTCTGTTATTTAGTTGATTATCGTTTTGCAAAGGTAGGCGGAAATAGGATTGAAATACTTGTATTTGCATTACATTATTTTGTATATTTGCGCTATGAGAAAGTGCAGCCAGTTTGAATCATTAAAGATTATAGATGTAATTGAGGAAGAATATTCTTGCGAATTACATGCCCAAGACCATTTTGAAATCATCTATATTCATTATGGGTGTGGGGTGCATGTCTTTAATGAAGTTACAATTCCTTATGAAAAAGGGGATTTATTTCTGCTTGCACCCGGTGACCGCCATTATTTCACAGTAAAAACTATAACGCGCTTTACCTATATTAAATTTACTTCAAGCTATTTTGAGACTTATGACCGCTCCTATAAGTCCTTTTCGCGAGAAATAACTCCAACTTCCATTATGGAAATTCAATGGCTAAAAGAGGACAAGATAACGGTGAGTGAACCTTGTCAGACTATATTGAAGAATCTTTTTGAGAATATTATCCTATATAATTCAACGATTAACGTACTTCGTTCGTCTATTGTGTATTATCATATTCTTTCCATTTTCGGAATGATAAAAGAATACATTGAGAACCGAAATATTGAATTAAAGAAGAAAACTCCAACTAACGCTCATATAGCAGCATACATTCAAGAGAATATATCTAACCGTGATTGTATTTCCATCAATATGATTGCTAATAATTTTAATATTTCGCCATCTTATTTCAGTACTTATTTCAAGCGGAATTTCGAGATAAGTTATAAAGAATATATCGAAAAGATGCAATTACAACTCATCAAGCGCAGATTAGAAACCGGAGAAATCAAGTTGAAAGAAATTGCGGATGAATTTGGTTTTACAGATGTAAGCCATTTATCCAAATTCTTTAAAAGGCATGAAGGTATTAATCCTTCTGCTTATAAAAACGTAGGAAAATAGGAATATGATAAGACTAAATAACACTCCGTAAGTGAGTGATAACACAGTTTCTCCCTGGAAGGTTCTTTCTTTGCATTGTTGAACAAAAAAAGAACGAAGATGAAACGAATACTTTATTACTCGCTGGTTTTATTGGTTGCCGGTTGTGGCATGTTGCAGGCGCAGGAACGGATTCACGGTAAAGTGGTCGATAAGGAGGAACAGCCCGTAGACGGAGTGGCTGTCGTATTGCAAACATTGGATTCTACTTATATAGATGCTGTAGTCACAGATAGTCTTGGCGTTTTCTTGTTGGACCGGGAAGCCGGCCAGACTTACCGTCTGTTATTCCAGCATTTGCTGTATGAACCGGCCTGTAAAGAGGTTTCGACAGCGGATGCCGGAACAGTCCTTTTGACTGAAAAGGATTATGAGCTGGAGGGCGTCGTGGTAAAAGCTGAGCGGCCACAGGTGAAAGTCGAGAATGGCGCATTGAAATATGACGTGCCTCAACTGATGAAAGATAAGGCTGTCAGCAATGCTTTTGAAGTTGTGAAGGAGATACCCGGCGTGATCGGAACAGACGATGCCGTTCAACTATTGGGTGCCGGCAGTCCGAACATTGTGATCAACGGACAACTGACGACCATGTCGGTCGACCAGCTGATCAGTATGCTGAAAACAATCCCGGCTTCCCGGGTGAGCAATGTCGAGATCATGTATAATGCTCCTGCCAAATATAATATCAAAGGGGCTATGATCAACGTCGTGTTGGATCAGTCGGTAGCCGAGAAGAACATGTTACAAGGAGAGGTGGGAGCCGATTACCTTCAACGGCATTATGCGGCCGGGAAAGCACATGGCAACTTGCTTTATTCCACATCCCGCCTTAATATCGATTTTCTGGTCAACGGAGGTAAGGGACGTAACTATATGGGAGAGGAGATTCTGGCCCGCCATACCTTAAAAGACCAGGTGACGGAAGTCAACCAGTCTGACCGTGGTAAACGTCATGGCACCGACGGAACGATGCGCCTGGGAATGGATTATACTTTTAAGAATGACGACAAACTGTCGGCAGCCTACTATCTTACGGCAGGTAAGTCCGATATAACCCGTGTCGCCACTACGACTTTCCATACATTACAATCGGAACAGCCGGCAGAAGAACGTTTCAGCCGAACCTATGTTGAAGGGAACAATGCGTTGCATAATGTACGTGTCCAGTATGACGGCCATTCCGGACTGATGGCGGGAGCCGATTTCACCCGCTATCGCTCACCCGGTTTTCAGACTTTTGTCGACCGGAACAGCGAAAGCGTTCTGACGGACCTGCAGAACAATTCCAAACAGGATATTTCACAAGGAGCACTATTTATTAACCATACCCGCACTTTTGGAACCGGGTGGACACTGAATTACGGTGTCCATGGCGGTTTCACCTCCTCGAAAACCTATATCGATTACTTATATAATAAAGGTAATGGCTACGAGCTTGCTCCGGATGAGCTGGAGAATAACCGCCAGAAAGAATATAGCGCAAATGGTTTTCTGGAAGTGTCGAAGAGTTTCGGTTCGCATTTCTCGGCAACCGCTTCCCTGAAAGCCGAATATTTCAAGTCCGACTATACTTCCAATGGCGTGAAATCCACACTTTGGAATGATTGGGCTTTGTTCCCGAACGCTTCACTTAGTTATACGGTCAGTCCGATGCATATCTTACAATTGGATGTAAGCAGCGACAAGACATATCCGTCTTATTGGGATGTCACTCCGCAGGCGAGCCCGCTTAATTCTTACTCAGTCGTGTTAGGTAATCCTTCGTTGAAACCCTATCGCTCTTACAGCGGCCAGCTTCTTTATATTCTGAAGCAGAAATATACGTTCCTGGCTTTCTGTGACTATGTACCTGATTACTTCGCCCAGTTACCTTACCAGAACACATCGGAACTGAAGAATATTTTCCGGTACGAGAATATGGACTATCAGTTGCAGTTCGGGTTGGCCGTGATCGTTCCTTTCCGTGCCGGTGAGTTCTGGAACAGCCAGGTGACGTTGCTTGGCGGGCGTATACAGGAAAAACTGGATCATTTCCACGATCTGTCATTCGACAATGGAAAATATTTTGGGCAGTTCAAGATGAATAATACGTTTGTCCTTTCCAAAGCCCGTCCGAACCTGAAGTTGGAATTGAACGGCTATTTTGTGACGGGAGCTATTCAGGGAGTCTATGAGGTTGGTCATATATCAGATGTTTCAACCGCCCTGAAGTGGCAGTTTTCCGATGATCGTGCCACATTGATACTGAAGTGGAACGACATATTTCAGAATAACGACCCGCATCGTCTGGATATCGACCAGCCCGGCCAATATAGCCGTATCCGGATGCTGAACGACCATCGTTGTCTGACCGTTTCTTTCATCTGGAAGTTCGGAGGATATAAGCAGAAACAGCACGAAGCGGTAGATGCTTCCCGGTTTGGCAAATCGATGTAATATTTTGTTCAGGGTTCGGAGAACCGGATAAAAAGTATTACTTTTGATGCCCGATAATTATATAGAACGATGGCTGAAAGAGGAAATAATACAGGAGGAAAAGGAAAGCGGAAACCGGTTGTAGTACCCGATATGGGGCGCTTGCAGCCACAGGCACGCGAGCTGGAAGAAGCCGTGTTAGGAGCCTTGATGCTTGAAAAAGATGCTTATTCCATAGTTAGTGAAATCCTGAAACCGGAATGTTTCTACGAGAAAGCGCATGAAAAAATCTATGCGGCTATTGTAGATCTGGCGATCAGCCAGCGTCCGGTGGATATGCTGACCGTCACTGAGCAACTGAAGACGCGTGGTGAACTGGAAGACGTAGGCGGTCCGTTCTATATATCCCAGTTGACCAGCAAAGTAGCCAGTAGCGCCCATATCGAGTATCATGCCCGTATCATCGCCCAGAAATATCTGGCACGGGAGTTGATCTCTTTCACGGCCATGATACAGGGTAAAGCCTTCGATGAAACAATCGATGTGGAAGACCTGATGCAGGAAGCCGAAGGAAAACTCTTCGAGATATCCCAGCGTAATGTCAAGAAGGATGTGACCCAGATCAATCCGGTAATCAAGGAAGCTATGGTGCTGTTGGAAAAAGCGGCCAACCAGAAGGAGGGTTTGAGCGGTTTGCGTACCGGTTTTGAAGGGCTCGATAAAATGACTTCGGGATGGCAAAATTCCGATCTTATCATCATTGCCGCCCGTCCTGCGATGGGTAAAACGGCGTTCGTGCTCTCTATGGCTAAGAATATGGCGGTAAACCATAATACGCCGGTCGCTTTGTTCTCGCTTGAAATGAGTAACGTCCAGTTGGTAAACCGTCTGATCGTGAACGTCTGTGAGATTCCGGGCGAAAAGATCAAGAGCGGCCGTCTGGAAAACTACGAATGGGAACAGCTGGACTTCAAGATAAAAGAACTGTATGATGCACCGATCTATGTCGATGATACGCCGAGCCTCTCGGTGTTCGAATTGCGTACGAAAGCCCGGCGTCTGGTCCGTGAACATGGTGTCAAGATTATTATTATCGACTACCTCCAGTTGATGAATGCGAGCGGCATGAGTTTCGGTAGCCGTGAACAGGAGGTAAGTACCATCTCCCGATCCTTGAAGGGATTGGCGAAAGAATTGAATATCCCGATCATCGCCCTGTCACAGTTGAATCGTGGCGTCGAAGCCCGTCAGGGAGTCGAGGGGAAACGCCCGCAGTTGGCCGACTTGCGTGAGTCCGGTGCCATCGAGCAGGATGCCGATATGGTATGTTTCATCCACCGTCCCGAATACTATAAGATTACGGAGGACGAACGGGGTAATTCTCTGATCGGCCTGGCCGAGATTATCATAGCCAAGCACCGTAACGGTGCGGTAGGGGATGTGCGCCTCCGTTTCAAGAGCGAGTTTGCGAAGTTCATGAATGTGGATGAAGATATCCCCGTCCGTGAGTTCGCTTCCAATATGAACAGCTCGGGCCCGATAGAGCTATGCCGCCGATACCACCTGCCGGAGCCGATTTCCTGGCCCCGGCTCCGGGTAATAATGAGGTCCCGTTTTAAGTTTTCATTTGGGATTTTTTCCTGATCTCTCTTGGGGGCAATCCGTATTGCAGCTTACAGAATTTGGTCAGGTGGGACTGGGAAGAGAATCGCCAGTCCAGCGAGATTTCCTGAAAAGATTTATTCGTCGTTTTTATATCGTGCAGGATTCCTTCTGCACGTTTTTTTTGCATCCAGCGGAATGCCGATTCGCTGAAATAACGGCGGAACTTACGGTTGAAGGAGGAAAGGCTTATGTTCGCTTTTTCGGCCAGCTCTTCCACTGTGGAGACCGTACGGTAGTTGGTGAGAACAAACTGGTTAAATTCTTCATTTTCGTTTATAACGGGATATAAGAAAGTGGCCAGTTCTTCATTTGAATAATAAGTCCGGAAAAGGATACCTAATTCTTCCAGTTTGCCTTCATGTATGCGGGGACAATCGACTTTACTATTTAGATATAACTTTAATAGTGATAGATAGTCCGGCATCTCTCCCCGGAAAGGAAGCGTGTTGTAATGATAGATAATGCTTTTCTTTAACCGGGTGAGATTAGAAAGTTGGACCCGATTACAAACCTGAGGCATTTTTAAAAAGGAACAGACGATCAGGCTGCTTTCCTGCTCCGCATTGATTGCTATCCGGCATCCGATCGGCAAGAGGGCTATTTCCTGTTGCTTCAACGTATGGTTGTAGCAGGCATCGCAATCGATGGTTATTTCTCCTGTAAGCAAGAAGATGATTCGTGTAAATTCATTCCTGGTTTCTGTAAATCTCGTCTCGGATTTTAGTTCGAATGAACGAAATTTACAAGGGGAAGGAGTATTGTAATAATGGCAGTCAATCTGTTCTGTCTCTTTAAAATTACCCATACTAAATATCTACTTTTTCTTAAAAACTCTTGCCGCAAATATAATAGATATGCTGCTGAAATTTGTGGCGGATATACGAAGATGTAAAAGAAGTGGCAACCAAGTTTGAAAGAATCTGTTTGCCTTGTGTTTCAAAAGGAGGAATGACCTGAAATAGACCGGCCTGGTTTTCGATAACCGAAAATCCAGGCCGAAGAGTTCTAAAAAACGAAAATAGGGTAAAAACCATTCCTCTTCGCAGAGGTTAGAAAGTCTGGTTAAAATAGCTTTTTGTTTAGATTACAAAGTTACTCTTCCGGCTTCTATCATCTCTTATATAAAAAAAGCATTTACTTATACTTTTCGTCTCGTTGGTTTGTTTCTTATTCCTGTTTATTTCCCGTCCGAAGAATCTTTCCCGCTTATATCCAAAATATCTTTTACGATATGCCAGACAACAAACAAAATCATGACTCCCCCGATCAGGATTCCACCGACTTTTATGACTGCTCCAATATATTCATCCATGTTTTTCAAGTATTGATTTTGTAAATATAGGAATAATGTAATCACTTGCCCATATTCTCTGGAAAAATATTTCATATATTTGTTACTCAAAAAGATATTATAAGAAACGACCATGAGAAAAAAAATAATATGTTTGATCATCGCCATTACCGGCACAGCCATAACAGCTGAAGCGCAAAGTTTATCGGAACTGAAAGATAGTTGTTATTCTTATCTTGCCTCACATGATACTGCCGCTTTCAATGCGACCTATGTTAAACTGCTCGATGCAATCGAGAAGGATATGGACCCTGAAATATACGAGATACGGAATGAACTGAATGATATCCGGAGTAAGGATCAGAGTATTCGAATTCTTTTGATGGATGCAATGAAAAAGTATGGAAGGGAAGACAAGCGTACGTTGGATATAAGAAAGATTATGCGTGAGATCGATTTAAAGAACGGCTTGCGGGTGCAGCAGATCATCGATGCTTACGGCTGGTTGGGGATTGATGACATAGGGGAAGATGCCAACGAGACACTATTCCTCTGTATCCAGCATATTAATGAATTGACGGTGCAAACCAAATATCTGCCCCTTTTGAGGGAGGCCGTGAAACAAGGAAATGCAAAAGGATGGCATTATGCATTCCTGACAGACCGTATTCTTATGAATCAAGGTAAACCCCAGGTGTATGGTACGCAGACAATTACTTCAAACAACAAAGTCTTTATCGTTCCTTTGGAGAACCCGGATAAAGTCGACGAATTGCGTAAAGAGATCGGACTTGCTCCTTTGAACAACTATATGCAGGATTTTGGCAGCGAATGGTCTTTGGATAGTTATAAAAAGAACTTGTCGGAGATCCGGACCGTTTTCCAGCGTTGGTATCAGAATAAACCGGAATAAGTAGGGTTATAACCGTAAAGGAAGGAACAACCCGGCAGATAGAGTGAATGATGCGGAATGTGTGCCCCTTCCATATCCGCCCGCTATTCATGTCACAGCTATGAAACACAAGAAATCCAAATGTAACATACAAGGAAGACAACTGTGACATGAATAGAATACAGCCGTAACATGCAATAGAGGACCGGAGTTTATCCGTTATTTATTTATAATGCCGGCAATATATGTTTCCAGATCAGATTGATTTCCGCTTGCATGTCGTTAATGTTGGCTGTTGTTACGATGACGGCATCCTTTTCGGGTAATACGATAATGTATTGGCCTGCTGCGCCGTCTGCCCGGAACCCGTTATGCCGGCAACGCCACATCTGGTAGCCGTATCCTTGTAACCAATCGCTGTCCTGGGGCTTCATCGTCAGGTTTTCGGGGCGCATTCCGGAAGGTAAGGAGGCTATTTTGGATGTTGTGGCCTCTTCGATCCAGGATTCCGGTAAAAGTTGCTTGCCGTTCCATTTTCCTTTTTGCAGGAAGAGTTGCCCCATCTTTGCCAGGTCTTCGGTTTTAAGATACAATCCCCAGCCGCCGCAATTGATACCCTGTGGGCTTTCAGTCCAGGAAGCCCCCGTGATTCTCAATGGCTGGAAAAGGCGGGGAGTGAGGTAGTCGATCACTTTCTGTCCGGTCACTTTCTGGACAATAGCGGAAAGCATATAGGTTCCGAGGCTGTTATATACAAAAAATGTACCGGGTTCATGTACGACAGGTATGGCCAGAAAGCCTTGAACCCAGTCTGTCCCTTCTTGCTTGCGGACCAAGCCGGTCGGATCGGCATCGTGCCCGCATGACATGGTCAGCAGGTGGCGGATCTCCATGTTTTTCAGATTCGGACTGATTTCTGCCGGGAGTTTATCGGGGAAGAAAGAGATGACCTTATCCGTCACTTTCAGTTTTCCTTCTGCAACGGCAAAACCGATGGCTGTCGCTGTAAATGTTTTGCTGACGGAGTTTAATACGTGCGGTTTGTTTTCGTCGCCTTCGCCCATCCATTTTGCGGCAATGACTTTACCGTGTTGGAGCACCATGATGCTGTGCAGGTCCTGCTTGGAGTTTTCCACATCTTTCAGATAGTTATCCATTGCCTTCACCATTGTCTTTGGGGTTGCTGCGCGGGGTAAATCCTGTGCGACGCCTGTTTGTCCCGAAAAAGAAAGAACTGATGCATATACCATGCATCCGAAAATCAGTTTGCTTATCTTGCCTTTTTTCATAATGTATATATGTTTATTGTAAGAGATTACATTGTGTAGTCTTTTCTGCTTCCAAAGATAATAAAATCTGTGTATTATACCAGGTTAAATAAAAACGTAATGTAACCGGTTATGGGACTGTCTTGAATATCAATTGTCATAAATGGCAGGTATTCTGTCAATTTTGTAACTATGTCTTTATCGCTTACTTTTTATTTTTGCTTTCGTAATTCTTAAATCCGTTTATTATGAATATTTTGTCCTGCGTAAAAAGTATTTCTATCCTGTTGGCTTGTTCCTGTTCGATGACAGGTGTGGCGCAAATCGTCAATAACTCTTCTGTAAAACAGGTTAAAATATCCGGTTATGTCGGAACCCGTATAGATGATTGTATCGCACATCGTGTAAAAGCACAGGATGTGGATCATTTGGTCGAACCTTTCCGCCACCAGGATGAAAAGTCACGTTGGCAGAGCGAGTTCTGGGGAAAATGGATACAGGGGGCGATCGCTTCTTACCGGTATAACCAGGATCCCGAACTGTACCAGATCATAAAGAATGCCGCGGAATCTTTGATGGAAACCCAGTTGCCAAACGGATATATCGGTAATTATGCGCCGGAATATCAGTTGCAGCAATGGGATGTATGGGGACGTAAATATACCTCTTTAGGTTTGATTGCCTGGTATGACCTCTCGGGCGATAAGAAAGCATTGGAAGCGGCCTGTAAAGTGGTCGACCATTTGATGACACAGGTTGGTCCTGGTAAGGTTGATATCGTTTCGACAGGAAATTACGTCGGTATGCCGAGTTCTTCCATCCTGGAACCGGTGATGTATTTGTATAACCGGACAAAAGAGGCGCGCTATCTCGATTTTGCCAAATATATTGTCGGACAATGGGAAACAGCCGGAGGTCCGCAATTGATCAGTAAAGCCATTGCAGATATTCCCGTTGCGAACCGTTTCCCGCATCCTAAAACCTGGTTTTCGCGTGAGAACGGGCAAAAGGCTTATGAAATGATGTCCTGCTATGAAGGTTTGCTGGAACTATACAAAGTGACAGGCAATCCGCTCTATCTTTCCGTAGTGGAAAAAACAGTCGGGCATATTATCCGGGAAGAGATTAATGTCGCCGGATCGGGTAGTGCTTTTGAATGCTGGTATGGGGGAGAAGAACGCCAGACGCAGCCGACTTACCATACGATGGAGACTTGTGTGACTTTCACCTGGATGCAGCTTTGCAACCGTTTATTGGGTGTTACGGGCAATTCTTTGTATGCCGATTATATGGAGACGGCCATTTATAATGCATTGATGGCGTCGTTGAAGGCGGATGCTTCCCAGATTGCAAAATATAGCCCGCTGGAAGGGTGGCGCCATGAAGGGGAAGAACAATGCGGCATGCATATTAATTGCTGTAATGCGAACGGACCGCGTGCCTTTGCCATGATTCCACAATTTGCTTATCAGGTTCAGGACGATTGTGTACATATCAACTTTTATGCTCCTTCCGAAGCCGATCTGGTTTTGCCCGGCAAGAAATCGGTTCAATTGAAGCAAACCACGGATTACCCGGCTACAGACCGGATCGATATAGAAGTCAATCCTGCTAAAGAAACTGCTTTTACGATTGCTTTGCGTATTCCGGCATGGAGTAAGATGGCAACGGTTTCTGTGAATGGACAGCCGGAAAGCGGTATTCTGCAAGGGGCCTACCTGCCTCTCAACCGCAAATGGAAAAAGGGTGACCGGATAAGCATCGAGCTGGATCTGCGTGCCCGTCTGGTAGAGAAAAATCAAGCGCAGGCAATTGTTCGAGGCCCTGTCGTCCTGGCTCGTGATAGTCGTTTCGGAGATGGTTTTGTGGATGAAACGTCTATTATCGTCAGCAAAGACGGGTATGTCGAGCTGACTCCTGTGGTTGCCCCCGGTTTTGCCTGGTTGGCTTTTACGGCTCCGATGGTATTGGGGACGGATCTTGAAGGTGATCGCGCCCCCAAACAGATTCATTTCTGCGATTTTGCATCAGCCGGTAATACTTGGGACAAGACACAGCGTTACCGGGTATGGCTGCCCAAGACGCTGAATGTGATGTATTCGCCTTATAAACCGTATAATCAATAAAAGAATATCCTGTTTTACAGATCCAGTTCTATCACATAGTCGATGTCTGTCGGTACTTCTGCCAGTTTCAGGACAACACCTTGCTTGTCTTGCGTAAACTTGACGGGTGTCTTATCTGTAAACATGACTGCTTTCTTGATCTTTTGGTCTGTGATGGGCAGGAAAAGACCTTTGTCTTGCAGGTTCAGGATGTGGGCGTATAGTTTGTTGCCTTTCTGTGTCGTCACGCCCCAGTCATGAGGAGGAACGATGCCGCCGCGGGTCCCGTAGATCGTTTCGCTGTATATCTTCATCCATTCTCCCATTTCTTTCAGGCGTTCGACAGAAATGGCAGGCAGTTCACCGTTGGGTTGCGGACCGATGTTCATCAGCAGGTTTGCATTCATTCCGGCGGCTTTCACCAGGTAATGGATCAGTGTTTTTGTCGATTTGTAATCCTGGTCGGTGATCTTATATCCCCACATACCGTTCATTGTTTCGCAGGTTTCCAGCGGGAGCGGGCTGACTTCCTGCCCTGAAAGCCCGGCATTGTTTTCTCCGGGCAAGTCACGCTCGAAGATCTGTATGTCTTCGCCTGGGAAAGGCGTCTGGTGATGGTTGTTCCCGACCAGGCAGGCCGGTTGCAGTTTATGTATCATGGCATACTGCTCGGGCAATTGCCAGTCGAAGCCCGGATTCTGGTCCTGGTCCCACCAGCCGTCAAACCAGATGGCGCCTACCGGACCGTAGTTGGTCAGCAGTTCCGTCAGTTGGTTATTCATAAACTGGTAATAGGTTTTCCACTCTCCGTGTGTCGTGCGTCCTGTTCCGTGGCCGGTTCGTCCGAGCGGGTAATAATCATCCCGGTACCAGTCGATATGGGAGTAGTAGAAATGGATTTTGATGCCTTGTTTATGGCATTCATCCGCCAGTTCTTTTACAATATCCCGTTTGAAAGGGGTTGCTTTCACTATGTTGTAGTCGGTGTATTTACTGTCGAACATCGAGAAACCGTCGTGATGGCGGGTTGTGAAACAAATATACTTGGCACCGGATGCCTTGATCGCCGCTACCCATTCGGCTGCATTGAATTTGGACGGATAGAAGCCACCCGCCAATTTGGCATACTCCTTATAATTGAGATTCTTGTTATGCATCGCCCATTCTCCGTCCGCCAACATACTGTAGATGCCGTAGTGGAGGAAAATACCGAATTTATTATCCTGAAACTCTTTTCTTGCCTGTACATTCTCCGGAACGGGAACATACTCCTTTTGTGACAGTGCCGGGAAGGCAAGACTGGCTGTCAATAATAGACTTAATACTCTCTTTTTCATTTATATTATTTATTTGTACCTATCCAAGTCCATTTATGCCAAATGGACTCCAACGGTCCTTGTTTATATTTGCCTAACCACCATTTACTGAATTTTATCTGCAAAAGGAATGTGAAAATTCCAATTAGTAAGCTAACCGTATATCCGCAATAAGGAGCAAGGTAAAAACCGAAGGGAAAGTAGATGATTACTCCAATGATGGATTGGGTTATGTAGTTGGTCAGACTCATTTTTCCGTAAAAACGCAGATTATTGACAGCCTGACTGAATTTCCGGCTCTGGTAAAGTAGAACGAAAGACGAAACCAGAACCAATGTGAAAGCTAACTTTTGCCACATATCAAATGCTGTTCCTGCAGTTTGCTGTACAATTGCGTTGTTCCCCATAATAAGCTCTTTTAATGTGTATAGGGGAGCAAATGCAATAGCGGATATTATCAGGGTTTTTACCCAAAAACGAAGGTTGTTCTCTGTGGTTACGAAAAGTTGCTTTCTTCCGATGTAGAAGCCTAAAAGAAACAATCCGGCTGTTTGGAAAAAACGTCCGGCATTTACGGCCCACAAGAAACTGGCTTTTTGTCCTAACGTGATATTGCCTGAAATGAAATCCCAAAAGCTTCCGTTTTTGGTGTATTCCGCCACTTCAGCATACATTTCACCTACTTTAAGGTCGGGTAGCTGGTGTGCCGGATTTATCAGATTGGCAATATAGTGATACCATTCGACCGGTTGTAGCAAGAAAATAACGGCCGTTATGATAATAGCCTTGTCACTCCAATTTCGAGTAAGGAACAATACTAATCCGACTACTACAAACAGAAGCAAAACGTCTCCAGCCGGGAAAAAGGCAGCGTTTAATGTGGCAAAACCAATCAACAGGACCAATCGCCACAGAAAGCGATAACCAAAATCCTTGCCCTGTTTCTTTTGATTATTGCATTGAATGTAGAATGTAAATCCGAACAGGAGGGCAAAAATGGCATAGGCTTTACCGGCAAAAAGGGTAAATACTCCGTTGAAAACACCTTGGTCTAAGATATGAAGCCAGTTAGGGGAACTGGCCGGATAGACCGGAAATATGAAATGTTCCAAATTATGAACCAGAATAATAGCCATTACAGCAAAGCCGCGTAAAGCATCCACGACTTCAATACGAGTTTTTTTTGTTTGTCAGTTGTTCCATGAGTTATTTATTTAGCATTGTTTTAATTTTTTTATTCGCCGGCTTTTCAAAGTAGTAATAAGAAAGCAGGCTTAATAGAATAACCGTGCAGAAAAGAACGGGTATCGAAATGTACCATGCGATCTGAGTAGTACTGCTTTTTTGCCATTCTACATAAAGCTGTAGTACAAGAAGGTGTATCAGATAAAAACTGTAACTGATTTCTCCTCCGATAATAAAAATACGGTTAGACAAAATACGCGAAACGACTCCCTTTTGGAGTGAGAAGCTTAGTAAAATGGCTGCAACAGGTAACCAATAGTAGCAGGAATAGCGATATACTTTGGGGATTTCGGCTGCATAGAAATAGAAGCCGGAGAATACAGCTACAGCTGTGATTTCAAATAGACTTCCCTGTAAAAAAGTAATGTCCTTATTTTTTAGCCGTTCATATAATTGGAATAGTAACATGCCGACAATGAAATCCGGAAAACGGGTTATCGGATTGACATACCAATATTCTTTTATATTCTCTTCTGGTGTAAAGTACATACCAATAAAAATCAAGATGGCCATAAATCCAAAAACATAAAGCAAGCGCTTGTAATTCTTTGTCAATGGTATAAGAAATGGGAAGCAAATGTAAAAAAGCTGTTCGCAACATAAACTCCACGAAGGACTGTTGAACGAGAAAAAATAGTCAGCTTTGGGTATATAGGCATTTGTTAATGTGAGCGAAGCTAAAAAATGCTTGAGCCAGTCCACAATCCCGGATGTTATGGCATAGCCACCTAAACCTGCAGCAATAAATAATGTCAGCCAGTGCAGGGGATAAACGCGAGCTATGCGTGCTATCCAAAAAGAACGTTTCGTTATAGTGCTTTTTTGTAGTTTCTCTTGGTAGTTATATGCTATGATAAAACCGCTTAATACAAAAAAGAAACTGACACCGACAAATCCTTCTTTGAAGAAATGGGTATTGAAAAAGTCGTTGATTATGTAACAGTGTGCTCCGAAAACCATTATTGCGAATATAAATCGCAACGATGTTAATGTATTAATCATGATTCAATGCTTATCGTCTTTTCATATATATGTCAAATAAATACGACAAATATACGAAAAGTATGCTTGGACATACCACATATGCCTACTAAAAGTAAATCAACTTAAAGCTGAGATAGCTTTTCGCTTTGCAGTTCCAATATATAAGCACGTCCCCGGTCGGTCGTGATTTTCAGATTCGTGTTTTCTTCGATAAGGGGCCGGAGCCTGCGGATAAGGGTGTTTAAGGTCTCGTCGGCGTTGATTTTCCCAGGCCATAAGGTCTCACATATCTCAGTCCGAGCCAGAATGTGTGTCGACGATAAATAGAACATCTCCATTAATGAATATTGCTGGGGAGTAAGTTTCAGTTTGTCTTTGTTCTCTTTATAGAAATAGTTTTTGCTGCAGGATAAAGTCAGGTTCCCGTATGAAATTTCAGGCTCGTCGGCCTTCTCCGTCGTTTCTTTTTCTTCTTTGTGACGGAGTTGGAAAAAGGCTGTTACTGCAAAAGCAACAGCTAGTAGCAGGAAAATAACCGGCCATGTTTTGTTCATCAGGCCGAATGTATCTAAAGGCGAACAGTTTGCATAGCCCTGAAAAGAGATACCCAGGTTATTTTGCAGGGAATCTTCAGCCGGAATTTGTGCCGATAGCCAGATGACCGTATCGCTTGCCAGATAGTGCTCGGACAGTTCCTTTCCTGTAACAGGTTGCGGGTTAGCTGCTTCTTTTTGGTTTTTGACTTGGATAATCAGCCCTGTTTTTTCCTTTTTCAGTTCGGAGAAGCTGAGTGCTTCCGCAAAATCATGGTTATAACTCTCGATGGAGACGGGATTCCCGAATAATGAAGACAGGTGCGAGTAAGTCCGGAGACTGTCCTGGCTCATCCACAGATGGCTTTTTTGCATGATGGTTTGTTGTAGCGCCTGGTTCAGATCGCTGATGATCGCCCGTTGCGTTTGGGTATAGTTATGGAAGCCAAAGCTGAACGAGAGCGCCAGCATGACGAATGTGAATAATAAGGATAAATTAGCTGTTAATCGTGTGTTCATCGTTCTTTCTGTCTGCATCATTTGATAAAACTAACGTTCGAAGGTAAGGATTTATTATAGAAAGTAATGCCCTGAAACCTCAAAATCGTCAGGAATAGGCTGAATGACCGGATGTCATGGATTTGTCAGATAAATGTCAGGCAGTTGTACGGCTTTTATTTATGATGTCGCTTGGCGGAAGGTCTACTTTTGCCTCTGTTATTTAAAGGTGAAAAGATCAGATGAAAAAATTATTGTATTTATTTATTGCATGCCTTTTCGTTGCAGGGACGGCAGGACAGGAGAAAAAGAAATATGAGTTGAAGGAGTTTGCTGCCGATTCGTTGGGTGTCCAGCCGTCGCTGCTCGATTCTCTTCCAGAGATCAGCATTGTTGCTTCCAAACCGCTGGTAAAGGCGGAGGTGGATAAGACTTCCTACAATGTGGCCGACGACCCGGATTCCAAAACGAATACGCTTCTCGAGATGCTTCGGAAGGTTCCGATGGTGACGGTAGACGGAGATGACAATGTGAAGGTCAACGGGAGTGGCAGTTTCCGTATATATATGAATGGGAAGCCCTCGAATATCCTGTCCAACAACCCGAAAGAAGTCTTGCGCAGTATTCCCGCCGGCACGGTAAAAAAGATTGAGGTGATAACCGATCCCGGCGCTAAGTATGATGCCGAAGGGGTAAGCGGCATTTTGAATATCGTGACAAAGAATTCGGATTTCGAGGGCTATAATGCCAGTGTGCAGGCTTTGGTCATGAACCAAGTCCGGATGTTTGGCGGCTATGGTACGATGAAATACGGGAAATTATCGCTTTCCGCCAACTATTCTTTCAGTGACTACCGGATGAAAATGGAGACGGATTATAGACGGCACCAGCTCAACACGCCGGAAGAATCCTATCTGCAGGTCTTATCGTCAACCAAAGATAAGACTCCGGGGCACTTCGGCGGACTGGAAGCCAGTTATGAGATAGACACGCTGAATCTGATAGCAGTTTCGGCTTCTTTGAATATTGCACGTAATGAGGAAATTTCCCATAGCGGCTATGATATGCAGGGTTCCGGAAACCATCCTGTCTATGCTTACAATCAGACTTCGGACGAACGGGAGAAATGGGGAAGCAGTTCGGTTAAAGTCGACTTTCAGCATCTTTTCAAACGGAATAAGGAGGAGATGTTGACTGCTTCCTGGCAATATGATTATATGCCGGATGACGTCACACAGTATCTGGATATTACGGATAAGAAAGGGGATTCTCCCTCTCTCCAATACCTGAACGCCTTCAACCGGCAGGTCAACCAGGCTAATGGACGGGAATATACGCTGCAACTGGATTATGTAAATCCTTTCCGTGAAAAGCACCGTCTGGAAGGCGGCCTGAAATACATCCGCCGCAACAACCGGAGTGAGGCGTTGTCTGAAAAGAGAAATCTGGAATCGGATAGCTGGCAGCCTGCCGATTTTCAACCGGAGATAGAATATGAGCACATACAGAATATTATGGCTGCTTATGCCGGTTATACGTTTTCTTTCGGTAATTGGAGTATGAATAGCGGGTTGAGAATGGAACATTCCTGGCAGGATGTAAATTATAAACAGGGAAACGGCACGGACTTCGATTACCGGGCGACACATTGGGTTCCGTCACTGTCTGTTTTGTATAAACTGAGTGACCGGCAACAGTTGCGCCTTGCCTATAATATCCGTTTGCGGCGTCCGGGAATCGGTTACCTGAATCCTTATGTGCTGATATCCGGGACCAGTATCAGGTATGGAAATCCGGAGCTGGTTGCCGAAAAGAACCACCGTGTCAACTTGTCGTACAGCTATTTCGGGTCGAAGCTGAATGTGCAGGCAACAGTACTCTATTCCCGGGGAAACGGTACGATCAGCGCGTATCAGTTTCTCGACGAGGAAGGCGTGCTGAACAGGACGTATGCAAATCTTTCGAAATTCAATGCGGGCGCCCTTACGCTATATATGGGATATAACCCGACTCCCAAAACATCCGTTTCTTTGAATGCAATCTTTCAATATCTCGATTATCACCCGGTAAAGAAGTATGAGGCGTATTTCCCGGAAGGCGGCAACTCCGGTTTCAGCGGATCTGTCTTTGCTAATTTCAGCCAGAAGATAGGGACTGGCTGGCGGTTTGTCCTTTCGTCCGGTGTTATGCGTCCGGAAATCAGCATCGGGCGGGTGCCGGAAACCTATTATTTCTATAGCTGTTATCTGGGGAAAACGTTTTTGAATGACAAACTAACGATTGCCTTGCGCGGACAGGATTTTGCAGAATCTTACCATGTGTCGAGAAGCAAAGAGTCTTTTGCAGATTTTGAATCCCGCCAAAAGACAAAGAAGTTCGGCCGGACATTCGGTATCACGTTTAGCTATAGTTTTGGCAATCTGAAAGAAAAAGTCAGGAAGGCGGCACGCAGTATCGAGAATGATGACCTGACAGGAAAGGATAAATAAAAAATCGTACCTTTGTGTCTTTAAATACGCAAGACACGTGGAAGAATATCTGAAACAACTAAATGAAAGTCAGCGCGAAGCGGTTGTCTATACGGAAGGCCCTTCACTTGTGATCGCGGGAGCCGGGTCGGGAAAAACGCGCGTGCTGACTTATAAAATAGCTTATTTACTGCAACAGGGATTGCCGCCCTGGAGCATTCTGGCACTTACATTCACCAATAAGGCGGCTCGCGAGATGAAAGAGCGTATCGCCACTCTCACGGACGAACAGACGCGCGCCGGTTGTGGATGGGGACGTTCCATTCCCTTTTTTCCCGTATTCTGAGGAATGAAGCGGAGCATATCGGTTATCCGTCCAACTTTACCATTTACGATGCAACCGATTCCAAAAGCCTGCTTCGTTCTATCATGAAGGAAATGCAGCTTGATGATAAGGTCTATCGGCCGGGGATGATACAAAGCCGTATCTCGAATGCAAAAAATGCACTTGTCACCTGGAAAGCTTATGAACAGAATAAGGAATTGGTGCAACATGACATGGATTCAAAAGTCCCTCTGGTGCGCGAGATATACAAACGGTATCAGAACCGCTGCCTGCAAGCCGGGGCGATGGATTTCGACGATTTGCTGTTGCAGACGAATATCCTGTTTCGCGACCATCCGGATGTGTTGGAGAAGTACCGGAGCTTTTTCCGTTTCGTACTGGTCGACGAGTATCAGGATACGAACTTTGCCCAGCATCTGATCGTACAGCGTTTGTGCGAGACGCATCGCCGCATCTGTGTTGTCGGGGATGATGCGCAGAGTATCTATTCGTTCCGCGGGGCGAATATCGATAACATCCTGCAGTTTAAGAATCAGTATCCGGGATGCCGCATCTTCAAGCTGGAACGGAATTACCGTTCTACGCAGAATATTGTAAACGCAGCAAACAGCCTGATCCATAAGAACACGAAACAGATTCAGAAAACGGTTTATTCGGAAAAGGAGGAAGGTAACAAAGTCTCTGTATTGGCCTCTTATTCCGATTATGAGGAAGGATATGCGGTTGCCGGCAAAATCAACGATATGCGTATGCGGAACTATGATTATGCTGATTTTGCCATTCTGTATCGTACCAACGCCCAGTCGCGTATTCTCGAAGAGGCGCTGCGTAAACGGGGAATCCCTTATAAGATATACGGTGGCCTGTCTTTTTATCAGCGTAAGGAGGTGAAGGACGTCATTTCTTACCTGCGTCTGATCATTAACCCGCACGACGAGGAGGCGTTCAAACGGATCATAAACTATCCGGCACGCGGGATAGGAGAGACGACTTTAGGTAAGTTGACTGCGGCTGCAACGGAGCATAATGTCAGTCTGTGGACCGTATTGAATGATCCGATCGGATATGCCTTGCAGATCAATAACGGAACAGCAAAGAAACTGGGGAATTTCCGGGAAATGATTGCTGGTTTTATCGAAAGAAACGATAAATTGTCTGCAGAAGAAATAGCCTCTGCGGTGGTCAAAGAAAGTGGTATTGTGAGTATCTTGTTTCAAGACCGGTCGGTAGAGGGGATCAGTAAGCAGGAAAACTTGCAGGAGTTGTTGAAAGGTATTGCCGAGTTCTGCGAGATAAGGCGTGAAGAAGGGGCGGAACATGTTTCGCTGGCCGATTTTTTGTCTGAAGTATCTTTGTTGACGGATCAGGATAACGATAAGGACGAGCAGGCTAACAAAGTGACGATGATGACGGTTCATGCCGCTAAAGGGTTGGAGTTCAAGAATGTTTTTGTTGTCGGCTTGGAAGAAGACTTGTTCCCGTCGTCAATGTCGAAGGATAATCCGAGGGCGGTTGAAGAAGAACGCCGTCTCTTTTATGTCGCTATCACCCGTGCGGAAGAAAACTGCATGTTGACCTATGCCAAGAGCCGTTACCGGAACGGACAAAGTGCGATGTGTTCGCCCAGCCGTTTTTTGCGGGATATCGATACTAAATATCTGCATATGCCGGAAAATACCGCTGCGACAGATGCGTCGGCCGCTTCACGTGAACGTTTTGAGCGTCCGTCTGCTTTTACTTCTCCTTTCCAGCAACCGAGGCTGTGGAAAGGGAAACGTATGTTTCTCCGGTTGCCCAAGCCGTACAACGGCAATCGCGTCTGACAAAGGTGCAAACAGCGGCAGCTTCTCCTTCCTCGGCTCCGGCTTCCGATCTTTCGGGCTTGTATGTGGGAGCCAAAGTCCGGCATGATCGCTTCGGTGAAGGCGAAGTCACTGCAATAGAAGGGGATGGAGGCAATGCTAAAGCTACTGTTGCATTTACCCATTTCGGGCAAAAGCAGCTGCTTTTGAAGTTTGCCCGCTTGGCTATAGTCGAATAAATTCAGGTAAATCGATTGATATTCTGGAATGAATCTCCTATCTTTGAGGCATTATCTCCCTTTTTGAGAGGAGTGTGGGGCATGTAATCTTCGTTTCGCCTGGCAGCATTTTGAAGATTGCGTGCCTTTTTTGTGTCCGACTCAAAAAGGGAAATACTTTAAATTATTGTAATCTATAGGTTAATGGGACAGTATATTGTACGCGGACAACCGTTCCGTCTTTCAGCTTTCCCGGAGTCCATTTCGGCATGGAATTTATTACTCGTAAGGCTTCCTTATCCAATGAAGGATATAAAGGTTGTACTATTTTAGCATTTGTAATCATTCCGTCTTTTTCAATAACAAATGAGATATTGACTGTGCCTTGCTTTCCTAATCTTTGAGCTTCTACCGGATATTTTATACTTTTAGCAAGAAATTGCAATAAAGCTCCTTCTCCGCCTGGGAATTCCGGTTTAATATCACATTTATCCAAATCGTAAATCTTATCCTTGCCGGGAGGAAGCGGATCGGCAATTTCCGTTTCGGAAACAACTGTTTCAAGAGCCGGCAACTGGATAACATCTGTTACCTTTTCATTTAATACTCGCGCCATTGCATCAATATTATTGAGCAACAACAAGCCTGCGGCCATCGGGATCAGTGCCAGATACTTTACTTTTCTGACACTGTTTGTTCTTTTTTTGTTTAACATCGTAATTCTCTTTTTTAGTGGTAAGACACTGAAATTATTATATAAATTCGCTATTGCCATATTGGGTTGTTCCATTCCGATCAGGTGGTATTGGTATTCTTTCTTGTTAAAACCGGAAAGCATAACCTGTTCATCTGCAATAAATTCATGATTTATGCTGATCTCTTTCTTTAACCACCAGGCAAACGGATTGATCCAGCAAATAATGCAGACGATTTCACTCAGAAGTATGTCGGCTGAATGCCATTGACAGACGTGTGTGCGTTCGTGTACCAGAATGTCATCAAGCTTTTCCCCGTAATCCTGGGAAGGAGAAATAAAAATCCATTTGAAGAAAGAGTAAGAACTTTCATCTTTTGGAAGGAGGCAAATCCGGATGCCGTTTAATGTGATTTTCCGGCATTTCTTGTATAGCTGGCAAACCGTGAATAGCTCTGCCAAACATCTGAATAGTAAGATACTTGTTCCCGCCAGCCAGATTAATTGCATAACTGTAAGCCCAGTCTCTTTCCAACCTGTGGTAGAGGTGATTTCGTGATTAGGCATTGTAACGGTCTCTTTTGGCAGCAAAACAGAATAGTAACTGACTATATCCGCCACACTTGTCTGACCAGCCAACCAGCCGCTTAAATCCGGTAGAGGATACAGGAATGCAACCAAGTAAATCGACAATAAAACACCTCTGCGCAACCTGAAGAACGTGTCTTCACGGAACAGGAGGCGATAGCAGACATATAAGAGTGCCAATGCCAGGTTTACTTTCAGAAAATAAATGAGTACCGGAGTTATCATACTGATTTCTTTTGTGTTGATTATTCTTCTTTCTCAATCTGATCCATTAGCTCCTGCAAGTCGCTTTTAGACAGTTTGCGGTCGCGGACAAAGAAAGAAACCATTTCTTTGTAAGAACCTGTAAAATAGTTGCGGACAACATTAGACATGAAAGTTCGCTTGTAGTCAGTCTCTTTCACCCGGGGAAAAAATTGGGTGATCGTTCCGAACTTCTTCGGAGTGACATATTTTTTCTTTTCCAGATTGCGTACAACCGATGCTACACTGGTATATGGAGGGCGTGGTTCAGGCATTTCATTCAGTATGTCACGGATGAAACAGGGGCCCAGTTTCCATATATACAACATAATGTCTTCTTCTTGTGATGTCAGTCTTTCCATTATTTTATTATTTAAATAACAAACTACTATGTTTTCGCAAATCTACTAAATCTAAGTAGATGAGCGCTGCTTTGAGTCGTAATTATTGTTAACAGATCGAATTATCCTTCCGTTTGTTCATTTTCTATATAGGACTTTCTGGACTTTTGTCTCTATATTTTTATATTCGATCTGTGGGAAGGTTGTTTTTGAGGGTGTCGGAAATATTAATGAGAACGTCGAAAATATTAATGACATCCTCGAAAACATTTATGAGGGCGTCATTAATAGATTTTCTGCAGATCAAAGTATTGGTATAATCTCTGCTTTTACGTATCTTTGCACTTCGGACAAAAAACGTATCGGATGATAGATTTCAATGTGATACCATCCCCATGTTATGTGATGGAAGAAGAATTGCTTCGCCGTAATTTATCGCTTATAAAAGGCGTGAAGGAGCGGGCTGGTGTAAATATAATTTTAGCTTTTAAGGCATTTGCAATGTGGAAGGCATTCCCGATTGTGCGTGAATATATTCCATATTCAACGGCCAGTTCAATCTATGAGGCTCAATTGGCATTTGAAGAAATGGGCAGTCGGGCGCATACCTATTCGCCGGCTTATACGGAAGCGGATTTCCCTACAATCCTGAAATACAGTAGCCATGTGACATTTAATTCGCTTTCGCAGTTCCAGCGGTTTTATCCGATGGTGCAGGCTGACGGAAACCGGGTGTCGTGCGGTTTGCGGATTAATCCCGAGTATTCGAAAGTGGAAACGGATTTGTATAATCCTTGTGCACCGGGTTCGCGGATGGGTGTAATCAGTGATCTGCTGGGCGACAAGTTGCCGGAAGGAATCGAAGGATTGCATTTTCATACCTTGTGCGAATCGTCCTCTTATGATTTGGAAAAAACATTAGGGGAGGTGGAAAAGCGTTTCGGTCGTTTCCTGCCACATATAAAATGGTTGAATATGGGCGGCGGGCACTTGATGACGCGGAAAGATTATGATACGGAGCATCTGATCGCTCTTTTACAGTCGTTTAAAGCCCGGTATCCGAACCTTGAGATTATTATGGAGCCGGGAAGCGCATTTGCCTGGCAGACTGGTTTTCTGTTGACGACTGTTGTGGATATTGTTGAGAATCACGGCATTAAAACGGCTATTATTGATGCCTCGTTCACCTGTCATATGCCGGATTGCCTGGAAATGCCTTATAAGCCTGCCATTCGCGGAGCCAGTGAGCCGGTAGAAGGGAAACCGACCTATCGTATCGGAGGAAACAGTTGTCTGAGTGGTGATTATATGGGAGACTGGTCGTTTGACCAGCCGTTGAAAGTGGGCGACCGTTTGATATTTGAGGACATGATTCACTATACGGTTGTCAAAACGTCGATGTTCAATGGAATCCCGCATCCGTCCTTAGCTTTGTGGAGCAAGGATGATGCGCTTGTGATGTATCGCCGGTTCGGTTACGAAGATTACAAAAACCGGATGAGCTAAGGATTTGTCGATTGTCTATTGTCAATTATCAATTATTTAGTAATTTAGCGCACTCGTTTCTAATAGGAATAAATTAAGCAGTAAGATATGGGCATTTTTAACTTTTTCAGTAAGGAAAAAAAAGAGACTCTGGATAAAGGGTTATCAAAGACAAAAGAAAATGTATTTTCCAAGATTACCAGAGCCATCGCCGGTAAGAGCAAGGTGGATGACGAAGTGCTGGACAATCTGGAAGAGGTTTTGATCACGTCCGATGTCGGCGTAGATACTACACTGAAAATCATTTCCCGTATCGAAGACCGTGTGTCGAGAGATAAGTATGTGACAACTGCCGAGTTGACTGCTATCCTGCGTGAAGAAATTGCCGCCCTGCTGACTGAAAACCATACGGAAGACTTGGAGTCGTTTACGGTTCCGGAAGATAAAAAGCCGTATGTTATCATGGTTGTTGGTGTAAATGGCGTGGGCAAGACCACTACGATCGGCAAGTTAGCTTATCAGTTCAAGAAAGCCGGAAAGAATGTTTACCTCGGAGCGGCCGATACATTCCGTGCGGCAGCCGTCGAGCAATTGGTGATTTGGAGCGAACGGGTAGGAGTGCCTATCGTGAAACAGAAAATGGGATCGGACCCGGCTTCTGTGGCTTTCGACACATTGAGTTCTGCGAAGGCGAATGGTGCCGATGTTGTTATTATCGACACGGCTGGCCGTTTGCATAACAAGATCAACCTGATGAACGAGCTGACCAAGATCAAAAACGTGATGAAGAAAGTGATTCCGGATGCTCCCCATGAAGTATTGTTGGTGTTGGACGGTTCTACCGGACAGAATGCGTTTGAGCAGGCCAAGCAGTTTACAGCAGCAACTGAAGTGAATGCTTTAGCTGTTACCAAGCTGGACGGGACTGCCAAAGGCGGTGTCGTGATCGGTATTTCAGACCATTTCCGTATTCCGGTTAAATACATCGGTTTGGGTGAAGGCATGGAAGACTTGCAGGTATTCAACAGAAAAGAATTTGTGAACTCCCTCTTCGGAGAATAAATATGCGGAAAAATAAAGTCGATATTATAACATTAGGTTGTTCGAAAAACCTGGTGGATTCAGAACAACTTATGCGCCAATTCGTGGCAAACGGTTATGCCGTCGAACACGATCCACATAAAATTAACGGTGAAATCGTAGTCGTAAACACTTGCGGTTTTATCGGTGATGCACAAGAAGAGTCGATCAATATGATCCTTGACTTGGGTGAAGCGAAGAAGAAAGGAAAGATCGGTAAACTGTTCGTAATGGGGTGCCTGTCCGAACGCTTCCTGAAAGATCTGGAAAACGAATTGCCGGAGGTTGATCATTTTTATGGGAAGTTTAACTGGAAGGAACTGTTGAACGATTTGGGTAAATCCTATCACCGTGAACTGGCTTCCGACCGTGTGCTGACAACTCCCCGGCATTATGCCTATCTGAAGATTGCGGAAGGGTGTAACCGTACTTGTTCCTATTGTGCCATTCCGATCAGTACGGGGCATTATCAGTCCGTTCCGATGGAAGATATCGAGCGGGAAGTCCGCTTGTTGGTGGAGCAGGGGGTGAAAGAGTTCCAGGTGATTGCGCAGGATCTGACTTACTACGGTCTTGACCTGTATAAACGTTATGCGCTGCCCGAATTGATAGAACGTATCTCCGATATTCCAGGCGTGGAATGGATTCGCCTCCATTATGGATATCCTTCCCATTTCCCTTATGATTTGCTGCGGGTTATGCGTGAACGCGATAATGTCTGTAAATATATGGATATCGCGTTGCAACATATCAGCGATCCGATGCTTGCAAAAATGCGCCGGAACATCACGAAAGAAGAAACCTATGCGTTGATACGGCGGATGCGCGAGGAAGTTCCCGGCATCCATTTACGGACAACCTTGATGGTTGGCCATCCGGGTGAAACGGAACAGGATTTTGAAGAGTTGGTAGCCTTTGTGAAGGATGTCCGCTTCGAACGTATGGGAGCTTTTGCTTATAGCCACGAAGAAGGAACCTATTCCTTTAAACATTATACCGATGACGTCGATCCGGATGTAAAGCAAGATCGTCTGGATTATTTGATGCGTATCCAGGAAGGTATTTCGGCAGATATAAATGCATCCAAGATCGGAAAAGAGTTTAAAGTGATAATCGACCGTGAAGAGGATGACTTTTATGTAGGCCGTACGGAATTCGATTCGCCGGAAGTCGATCCGGAGATTCTTATTACCAAAGAAAAGGTACTGACTCCCGGACAGTTCTATAACGTACAAATAGAAGACGCTCAAGCCTTTGATTTGTACGGAAAAGTGCTTTAATATGATATAAAAACTGCAAAGAAGTTTGCCAGTTTACGAAAAAATAACTAATATAGCTGCATAATCTATTAATGGATGCGGATATGAAGAATAAGGAACTGATTACCGAACTTGCCTCTCGTATGGGATGGACTGCACAGGAAGTTACCGATACACTTTCTGTTTTAGTTCTGTGGTCAGTTCCCGTTTAGTAGATAACGACATCGTTTACCTGCAAGGGTTCGGTCAGTTTGAAGTGAAAAAGAAGGCGGAGCGTATCTCTGTCAATCCTTCGAACGGAAAGCGTTATCTGGTGCCTCCAAAACTCGTTCCGGTATTCAAGCCGGGAACCACCGTGAAGAATAAACTTAAAGAATTAAGCGAACATGAATAACCGGCTGACCATACAGGATTTGGCTGGTTTGTTAGCCGAATATACAGGGAAAGACAAGAACAGCACCGAACGTTTTCTGAGAGAATTTATAGCGGTTGTTTCGGATGGTGTCTATGCTGATAAGCTTGTGAAGGTGAAGGGGCTCGGTACATTCAAAATCATTCCTGTGGAGAAGCGTGAAAGTATCCATGTAAATACGGGTGAACGTTTCGTAATTCCGGAACATTATAAGTTTTCCTTCCTCCCCGATAAAGATTTGCGGGAACTTGTCAACAAGCCTTTTTCTTTTTTTGAGACAACCGAATTAGGTGAGAACGTCGATTTTACCGATATGGACGTGAGTGCTGACGAGTCGGAAGAAAAGGAGACGGAAGACGAATCGGTAGAAGAGGTGATGCCGGAAGAAAAGCGTTTGCCACAGGTAGAAGATGCCACACAGGAGGATTCTGCCCTTGTCGAGCAGCCTGATAGCTCTCCTGATGAACCAGCTGTCCCATCCCCGCACTCGATGCGGGATCGCGAGGAAACAGACGATATCGTTCTTGATAATACGGATAATAATGTAGCTCCTGATCCTGTTGAGGCGGATAACAGCCAGCCACTTTGCGATCCCGCGTCAGGCGCGGGAACGGGTAAGTCCCGTACAAAGCGGAATGTGGCAATCTGCGTATTCGTGTTCTTTTTGATTGCCTTTAATGTGTGTCTTTATCTGAACCGCAGCCATTTCTTCGAAGGAGAAAAAGAAACTTCCGTTTTAAAGAAAGATACCGTTTCTTCAAAAGAAGACAAATCATGGATGCTCAAACCGGAAGAGGTTAAAAAGCGCATGGGGGTTGCCCAAGTGGATTCTGTGCGACAAGATACGACTCAGGTCACAACTCAAACGACCGAAGCAAAGCCGGAAACCACTTCTCCAAAAGTAATCGCCCGTGTCAAAATAGAACCGGGTAGCCGCCTGACTCTTATTTCGTTGGATTATTACGGCAGCAAAATTTTCTGGGTATATCTGTATGAACACAATAAAGCTATTATAAAAGATCCGAACAATATACCTATCGGCACTGTTATCGAAGTGCCTGCTCCTGAGCTGTATGGTATTAATCGCCGTGACCGTGCTTCCGTGGAGAAAGCTGCAGCCCGCCAGACCGAGATTCTGAGTGGCCAACTGTAATAAAAATGCTCCCTTTTAAGTAAAATAAAACAAAATACTTCCATATAGGTTAGTATTATTTAACTGCGAAAGTGTAGAATACGAATTTAACATTTCTAATTTTGTGCATCTCAAAAAAGCAAGTAAAAATAATAACAATATAATTGAAGAAAATCTATGAGTCAGACAGTAGACATTCGTGAGTTGAACGAGCGGATTGAAAGTAAAAGTTCGTTTGTGAACATGATTACGATGGGTATGGACCAGGTAATTGTTGGACAGAAACATTTGGTGGAATCGTTATTGATCGGTCTGCTTTCAGATGGTCATATCCTGCTGGAAGGTGTGCCTGGGTTGGCAAAGACTTTGGCCATTAAAACACTGGCGTCATTGATCGATGCGAAATACAGCCGTATCCAGTTCACGCCGGACTTGCTGCCGGCCGACGTTATCGGTACTATGATTTATAGTCAGAAAAGCGAAGAATTTATGGTTAAACAAGGACCTGTCTTCGCTAATTTTGTATTGGCGGATGAAATCAACCGTGCACCGGCGAAGGTCCAGAGTGCACTTTTGGAAGCGATGCAGGAACGCCAGGTAACAATCAGTGAAAATACTTACAAGCTGCCGGAACCGTTCCTGGTAATGGCTACACAGAACCCGATCGAGCAGGAAGGTACTTATCCGCTGCCAGAAGCACAGGTAGACCGTTTCATGCTGAAGGTCATAATCAACTATCCGAAAAAAGAAGAAGAAAAACTGATTATCCGTCAGAATATCTCAGGAGTGAAACCGGACATCAAACCGATCCTGAGCAAAGAGGAAATCCTGGAAGCCCGCAAGGTTGTCCGCGAAGTTTATCTGGATGAGAAGATCGAGCGTTATATCGTCGACATCGTTTTTGCAACCCGTTTCCCGCAGGAACACGGTCTGGCAAACTTGGCTAATATGATCTCGTTCGGTGCTTCTCCACGTGCTTCTATCAACTTGGCATTGGCAGCCCGTGCATACGCGTTCATCAAACGCAGAGGCTACGTGATTCCTGAAGATATTCGTGCCGTATGCCACGACGTTATGCGTCACCGTATCGGCCTGAGCTACGAGGCAGAAGCAAACAATCTGACATCGGAAGAGGTGATCAGTGAAATTCTGAACAAGGTTGAAGTACCTTAATAATTGAAAATGGAAAATGGAGAATTGAAAATTAAAGGGACTGACTCTTTGAAACTACATTCTCCGTTAATTTGAAATTTTCAACTTTCAATTATCAATTTTCAATTATCAAGATGGAAACAAGTGAACTATTAAAGAAAGTTCGACGGATTGAGATAAAGACTCGTGGCCTGTCCCGCAATATTTTTGCCGGACAATACCATTCGGCGTTCAAAGGACGCGGTATGGCGTTCAGTGAAGTGCGCGAGTACCAATACGGAGACGATATCCGCGATATCGACTGGAACGTGACGGCACGTTATGTTCGCCCATACGTGAAGGTGTTCGAAGAAGAGCGCGAACTGACGGTGATGTTGCTGATTGACGTATCGGGAAGTAGGGATTTTGGTTCCGTGAATGTAATGAAGAAAGAGATCATTACGGAGATTGCCGCTACGCTTGCCTTCTCGGCTATTCAGAACAACGATAAGATTGGCGTGGTGTTCTTTTCCGACAAGATAGAAAAGTTTATTCCTCCCCAGAAGGGAAAGAAACATATCTTGTATATCATTCGCGAACTGATTGACTTCCAGCCGGAAGAGAAGCAGACCAATATTGCACAGGCACTTAAATATCTGACTAACGCGATCAAGAAACGATGTACGGCTTTCCTGATTTCCGACTTTATCGATAAGGACGGGTTCAAGGATGCGTTGACGATCGCCAACCGTAAGCATGATGTCGTTGCCATTCAGGTGTACGATCGCCGCGAGACGGAACTTCCTTCTGTCGGTCTGATGAAGATCAAGGATGCCGAAACCGGACGGGAGCGCTGGATAGACAGCTCTTCCGCCCATGTGCGTACGGCCTACAAAGAATGGTGGGACCGCCGGCAGGCCGCGATGAGCGATTCGTTCAAGAAGTGCCGGGTCGATTCAGTCTCTATCCGTACCGAAGATGATTATGTGAAAGCATTAATTGCTCTTTTTGATAAACGTAATTAAAGCAAGCAAATGAAATTAATAAAGAAAAGCATTCTGTTACTATCCCTATTCGGTACGTTTTTGTCCGGAGGGAAGGCGTATGCACAGCAGACACTGGTAGACGTGAAAGTCGACTCTGCCGCCATACTGATCGGTGAACAGACTGTTTTACATCTAACGGTAACAGCAGACAAAGATAAGGCCGTTCAGCTGGTTATTCCGCAAGATACATTGATGGCCGGGGTAGAGGTGTTAGGTGTCTCAAAAGCGGATTCAACCTTGATCGATAACGATCGTTTATTGATCGAGCAGGATTTGCTGGTTACCTCTTTTGATTCTTCCCTCTATCTGTTGCCTCCGTTTATGGTGATCGATGGCGCCGATACTGTTTATTCCAACCAAGTTGCGTTGAAGGTTTCGACTATTCCTGTCAATACCGACAAGCCGGAAGAGTTTTACGATATCAAAGAGGTCTGGAAACCGCCTTTTGTGCTGGCTGATTATTATCCCTGGATATTCGGCATATTGCTGACATTGTTCCTGATCTGCGTGATCGGCTATATCATACAGCGTATTCGTAACAAGAAGCCGATTATTCCGTTCAAGAAGCCGGAACCGAAGCTTCCGCCTCATGAACAGGCCATAAAGGAACTTGATGAGATCAAGCAGCAGAAACTTTGGCAGCAGGGTCGTAGCAAAGAGTATTATACATTGATTACGGATACGTTGCGTCGTTATATCGTGGATCGTTTCGGTATCAATGCAATGGAAATGACTTCCGGCGAGATACTCGATATCATCCGTAAACAGCATGAGGCTAACTCTGTATATGAAAGCTTGAAGCAGATTATGCAGTTGTCTGATTTTGTGAAATTTGCAAAGATGAATCCGCTGCCGGATGAAAACGATTTGAGTTTGATGAATGCTTATCTGTTCATTAATCAGACGAAGATAGAGGAGATTCCCGCACCCGGTGAAGGAGAGAACGCGGAAGGCGAAGGAAAGCCTGTAGAAAAGAATGATTCAAATATAAGTAAAGAATAAGATGGTATTTGCAAATCCTACATATCTGTATTTGTTATTATTGCTGATCCCGATGATCGGATGGTATATCTACAAACTGAGCAAAAACCAGGCAAGTTTGCAGGTGTCGTCTACGGAAGTCTTCGATGCGCCGGGAGCAAGCACTTGGAAAGTCTGGCTCCGGCATGTCCCGTTCGTGTTACGGATGGCGGCAATAGCTGTCCTGATTGTGATACTGGCACGTCCGCAGTCTACGAATAGCTGGCAGAACTCTTCAACAGAGGGTATTGATATTATGTTGGCAATGGATATTTCGGGCAGTATGAGGGCACAGGACCTGAAGCCGGACCGTCTGGAAGCATCCAAAGACGTGGCCGCATCCTTTATCAATGGCCGCCCGAACGATAATATCGGTTTAGTCGTATTCGCAGCAGAAAGTTTTACGCAATGCCCGCTGACGACGGACCATACCGTATTATTGAATCTGTTTAAAGATGTCCAGCCTGGTATTATTCAAGATGGGACCGCAATCGGTTTAGGGTTGGCAAATGCGGTCAGCCGTATTAAGGACAGCCAGGCTAAATCAAAAGTCATCATCCTGTTGACGGACGGTGTGAATAATCAAGGTGAGATCGCTCCGGTAACGGCAGCAGAAATAGCCAAGACATTCGGTGTCCGTGTTTATACAATCGGTGTCGGTACGCAAGGAAAAGCTCCTTATCCGTGGCAGACAGCATTCGGTGTTAAGTATGTGGATGTCGACGTTGAGATAGACGAACCGACTTTGAAGCAGATTGCCGCTACAACCGGTGGACAATATTTCCGTGCGACGGATAATGCCAGCCTGAAGGAGATCTATTCGGAAATCGATAAGATGGAGAAGACAAAGATCAGCGTGCAGGAATATAGTAAAAAACAGGAAGAGTACAAGAATTGGGCGCTCCTGCTTTTCTCACTGTTGCTGGTTGAGATATTATTGAGAAATACATTGTTAAGAAATATACCGTAAATAAAAAAGGCTTATGTTTCGTTTTGCACATCCGGACTTTTTATACTTGCTCTTTTTGCTTCCTGTACTGATTGCATTCTATGTGTATGCAATTATTCTGAAGAAAAAGGCAATCAAGAAATATGGTAATCCCGAATTGTTGGCAGAGTTGATGCCGGAGGTTTCTCCAAAGCGTCAGCATCTGAAGTTTTGGCTGTTGTTCGGAGCCATTGCGATGGTTATCATTGTCATTGCCGGGCCACAGTTCGGTTCTAAACTGGAAACAGTAAAACGCCAGGGCGTGGAGATTATGGTTTGTCTGGACGTCTCCAATTCGATGTTGGCAGAAGACGTATCGCCTAACCGTTTGGATAAGGCCAAGCAGATGCTATCCAAGTTGACAGACGGTTTCTCGAATGATAAAGTCGGACTGATTGTTTTTGCAGGGGATGCGTTTACGCAGCTTCCCATCACTTCCGATTATGTTTCGGCCAAGATGTTCCTTTCGTCTATCAACCCTTCGATGGTTTCAACGCAAGGTACGGCTATCGGTGCTGCTATCAACTTGGCAGTCCGTTCTTTTACACCGAGCGAAACGTCGGATAAGGCCATTATCCTGATTACGGATGGTGAGAACCATGAAGACGATGCGGTGAAAGCCGCTGCCGCTGCTGCAGATAAAGGTATTCATGTGAATATTGTCGGTATGGGTGATCCGAAAGGTACTCCGATTCCTATAGGCGGAAGTAATAATTACATGAAAGATAAGGAAGGAAATGTCGTTATTACAAAACTGAACGAAGAAATGTGCCAGGAGATTGCAGCTGCAGGTCATGGAACGTATGTTCGTGCCGACAATACTAATTCTGCGCTCCGTGCGCTTCAAAAGGAGATTGAAAAGATGAATAAATCAGAACTGGACAGTAAAGTTTATTCGGAATATGATGAACGTTTCCAGACATTTGCCTGGATTGCATTGATTCTGCTTTTGGTAGATTTCATGACATTAGACCGGAAGAACCGTATATTCAGAAAAGTAAAATTATTCTCTTTGATATTATTGTTCTGTTCAGGCTCTGTTTTCGCCCAGAAGGCTGAACGTAAGAACATCCGCGAAGGGAATAACCTTTACCAGAATGAAAAGTTTACCGAAGCGGAAATCGCTTACCGGAAAAGTCTGGAAGTAAACCCACGCTCATCCGAAGGAACATATAACCTGGGAAATGCCCTTTACAAACAGAAAAAGTTCCCGGAAGCGGCAGAACAATACCAATTGATAGCCGGTCAGGCTGAGAAGATGGTAGAGACTCCGGAAGGAAAAGCCCGTTTAGCGGAAATCTTTCATAATGTCGGAAATATTGGCATGCAAAATAAAGAATATGCCAAAAGTGTAGAAGCTTACAAACAATCCCTGCGTTTGAATCCGAAAGATGACGAAACACGTTATAATTTAGCTTTGGCACAAAAATTGTTGCAAGATCAGCAGAATCAGCAGAATGAAGATCAAAATCAGGATCAGAACGAAGACAAGAAGGAAGATCAGGATAAACAAGATCAACAGCAGCAGAATCAAGATCAGCAGCAACAACAAGATGATAAGAAGCAGGATAAGACACAAGAACAGCAACAGCAGAATGAGCAGATGAGTAAAGACAATGCTCAACAGATGTTGGATGCTTTCCTGCAGGATGAAAAAGACACTCAGGAAAAGGTGAAGAAGGCGCAAGCTCAACAACAGCAACGCCGTCGGACGGATAAAGAGTGGTAATCGGAAAATAAAGAAGTAAGAATTAAAAAAATAAGAATTAAAGAATGAGGAAATTAGTTTTCTTATTTGTTCTCTTTGCAACTTTCGGAGTGGTGGTCAGAGCGGCTGATGTGACGTTCAAGGCTTCTGCTCCGGAAGCTGTCGTTATGGGAGAGACTTTCAGATTATCGTACACGGTAAATGCAGAGGGTAAAGATTTGCGTGTGCCGGAGATACCAGATTTCGATGTGTTGATAGGGCCGTCTACTTCGACCAGTATGAGTACCCAGATCGTCAATGGAAAAATGACTACGGAGACGTCTTTGACGTTTACTTATATTCTCCAGCCAAAGAAAGAAGGTACTTTCAACATTGCACCGGCTACGATCAAGGTAAAAGGCGCCAACTACACGTCCAATGCGTTAGCTATAAAAGTGCTTCCCCCTGATAAAGCGGACGAAGCGGCAAAAGAAGGCTCAACCGGTACAGGTATCAGTAAGGATGATGCCTTTTTGACAATTGATGTCTCTAAGAGAAACGTTTATGAACAGGAAGGTATTCTGGTTACATTCAAGCTTTATTTCAGAAAAGATATTGCATCTATTAATCAGCCTAAATTTCCGGAGTTTGATGGTTTTTTAGCTCAGGAAATCGAATTACCGGATAATAAGCAGCCTGTAATGGAAAACTATAAAGGCAAGAATTATAATGCGGTAGTTATTAGACAAACCGTATTATACCCGCAACGTTCCGGAAAGATTACGATACCTTCCGGAAAGCTGGACCTTGTGTTACGTGTACCGGGTCCTCCCAGACAGAGAAGTAGTGTCTTTGATGACTTCTTTGGCGGTTCATCTTCTTACATTGATGTAAAGAAAGAGCTTACTACTCCTTCTGTAACAATCGATGTGAAGCCCTTGCCTTCCGGTAAACCTGCTTCATTCTCCGGTGCAGTCGGCAACTTTACTATGACTTCGAGCATTAACTCCAATAATGTAAAAACAAATGAAGCTGTTACTGTCAAAGTGAAGATTTCCGGTAATGGAAACATTAAGCTGGTAAAGAATCCGGAAGTTGTTTTCCCAAATGACTTCGAAGTTTATGATCCGAAAGTAGATGTGGATATTAAGACAACTGCAGCTGGTTCTTCCGGTACGAAGACTATCGAATATATGGCAATCCCGCGTTATGCAGGTGATTTCGAGATTCCGGCTATCGCATTCTCTTATTTTGATACAAAGACCAATTCTTATAAGACTATAACTTCCGAGCCCTATAAGCTGCATGTAGAGCAGGGTGCAGGTGGAGGAACGTCTCCCGTTATTTCCAACTTCAGCAATAAGGAAAGTGTGAAGTATCTGGGTAAGGATATCCGTTACCTGAAGGTGAATGACATCCATTTCGTTCCGAATAATGAATTGTTCTTCGGTTCATTCATGTATTACATGTGTTATCTGATCCCGGCAATCTTGTTTATTGTCTTCTTCTTTATCTACCGCAAGCAGGTGAAAGAAAACTCGAACTTAGCATTAGTCCGTACGAAGAAAGCGAACAAGATGGCAACCAGACGTCTGAAAAATGCTGGTAAACTGCTTAAGGAAAACAAGAAAGAAGAATTCTACGACGAAGTGCTTCGTGCATTGTGGGGATATTTGAGTGATAAACTGAGTATTCCGCAGGCAAGCCTGACTAAGGATAATGTAGAGGCTGAATTGACTAAATATGGTGTTGACGAGCCGCTGATCCATGAGTTTATGGATATCCTGAATACGTGCGAATTTGCCCGTTATGCACCGGCACAGGCTTCGGATGCTATGGATAAGTTATATGAACAGACAGTAGATGCCATTGGTAAGATGGAAAATACAATTAAAAAGTAATGCGATGAAGATGAATATAAATATGAAAAAGATCGTATTCTTCCTTTTGGTCCAGTTTGTCGCTTTTGGTGCATTCGCCCAGGAGGCAACGATCAAAGAGGCGGAAGCTGCCTATACGAAAGAAGATTATGGCAAGGCTATCGAACTATATGAAGGGCTTCTGAAGAGTAATGGCGAATCGGCTGAAATCTATTATAATTTGGGAAATGCCTATTATAAGGAAAATAAGATTGCCCCGGCCATTCTGAATTATGAGCGGGCTTTGCTGTTGGATCCGGGAGATGGAGATATCCGCTTCAATCTGCAACTGGCGCGCCAGAAATCGGTAGATAAGATCGAACCGGTTGGCGACTTCTTTCTTCATCGTTGGTTTGATAAAGTGCAGAATATGGGTGCTGCCGATTCATGGGCTCAGATGGGTATCGTCTGCTTTATTCTGTTTATCGGCTGTTTGATATTGTTCTTCTTCTCTAAGTGGATTCATCTGAAGAAGATCGGCTTCTATCTTGGATTGGTATTGCTGGTTTTGGTTATCTTTTCCAATATCTTTGCCAGCAATCAGAAGAGTGAACTGGTGAACCGGAAAAGTGCAATTGTATTTGCTCCGACTGTTACGGTAAAGAGCTCTCCGGATGCAAGCGGAACAGATCTTTTTATTTTGCATGAAGGAACTAAAGTCTCCATTAAAAGTAAACTGGGAGATTGGAGTGAAATAGCAATGGAAGATGGAAATGTAGGATGGATGCCGAGTAAAGACATTGAAATCATTTAATATCCGGCATCGAAACTTAATCCTACTATGGTTGAAAAAATATTGATTTATGAGCGCGATGCGTTCTTAGCTCTCAACGGCAGCGACTCTGCTTTCCTGGATCGTTTTATGTGGATCTTTACAGGGAGGGCAGTTTGGCTGCCGTTAGCCTTTTTTATTCTTCTGGTCTTGATTTATAAAAAGAACTGGCGCGAATCTCTACTTATTTTATTGGCAATTGCGCTGGTTATAACCTTATGCGATCAATTTGCTTCCCACCTCTGCAAGCCTGTTTTCACCCGCTTTCGGCCGACACATCATCCTGATTTTATGTATCTGGTAAAAACCGTTTTCGGATATCGGGGAGGGCTCTATGGTTTCATCTCCAGCCATGCGGCGAATGCATTTGGTTTTGCAACGCTTATGACGTTAATTATGCGGGATAAGTTATTCGGCTGGACCCTCTTTTTCTGGGCGTTTTTGACTGCCTACACGCGGGTTTACTTGGGAGTCCATTTTATTTCGGATATTGTGCCGGGAGCTATTGTGGGAGTATTCTTCGGTTATTTAGTGTATTGGCTTTATTCTCTTAGCCGTTCAAAATTAGTGCCGGCAGAGGTAAAACAAGATGAGCCGTTATATTCAAAACAACGTATCCGTCTCATTGTCTATGCCATATATCTGACGATTCTTGTCATTCTCATTTTTAATGAGCCATTGGCCGCTTGCCTTCAAAAATAATACATGTCGTAAAGCATATTAATTTTTGATGAATAATTTGTTGCTGTAATTTATAATGATTAAGTTAGTGGCATCAAATTAAACAAAGTATTAACCTTCAAAATAAGGAAGCCATGACAAAGACTATTACATTTAATGAACTCCGCAGACTGAAAGACAGCCTGCCTGACGGAAGTACCCACCGGATTGCTGATGAACTGGGTATCACTGTTGAAACTGTTCGTAATTATTTCGGTGGGCATAATTTTAAAGATGGCAAGAGTTGTGGAATACATATTGAACCAGGGCCTGACGGAGGTTTGGTTGTATTAGACGACACCACAATATTTGAACGTGCTTTGCAGATACTCGCAGAAAAAGACGAAGTGTCGGAAGCACAGCAAGCGTAAAGAAATTCATTGTTACAGAAGAATCCCATAGCTGAATCTAAACGATGCTGCTGTGGGATTTTTTTTATTCAACTTTTAGCGAATTCCGATTGTTTAATCTATAAAAACACACGAGTATGGAAGATAAATTAGTAACGTTAGCAATTCACACGTTCGAGAAAGCCCAAATTCTCAAAACGATGCTTGAAACAGAGGGGATTGAAGTCTACATACATAATGTAAACCAGATCCAACCGGTTGTTTCGGCCGGTGTACGTGTGCGGATTAAAGAAAGCGATCTGCCTCATGCCTTGCGTATCATTGAAGATAGCAAGTGGTTTAGCGAGGACACCGAACAAGAGGAAAAAAACGGCCATCAGGAAAAGAAAATATTGATACCGATAGATTTTTCCGATTATTCGATAAAAGCATGTGATTTAGGTATTAATTATGCCCATAAGATCGGAGCAGAAGTGATGATCATGCATGCTTATTTCAGCCCGTATTTCCCGTCCGCTATTCCGATGGGCGATACGCTGGCTTACCAGGTGAACGAGGAAGAGACGACACAGAATGTCTTGAAACGTGTCAATATCGATATGGAAAATATCTGTACGATGATCAACCGTAAAATCCAGTCGGGCGAACTTCCCAAAGTGAAATACAATTATGTACTTCGTGAAGGGTTACCGGAGGAAGAGATTATTGCATATTGCAAAGAATATCATCCGACATTGATTGTAATGGGTACTCGCGGAAAGAGCCAGAAAGACATGGATCTGATCGGTAGTGTTACCGGTGAAGTGATTGAAGTAAACAAAGTTCCGGTTTTGGCTATTCCGGAAAATGTCCCGTTTGAAGATTTGAGTGAGGCTAAAAACATCGCTTTTGCGACCTCTTTCAACCAGCGTGACCTGGTCGCTTTTGACGAATTTATGGAAATCATCAAACCGTATGATGTGCATATCCATTTGTTCAATATCTCGACCAGCAAGGATGAATGGAATGAAATCCGTCTGACCGGTGTCAATGAATACTTCAAAAAGCAATATCCGGATGCTCATATCACCCATACGGTTTTGGACGATGGCGATCTGTTATTGGCGATTGAGAAATTCGTGCGCGACAAAGATATCGATGTGATAGCGCTGAGCACGTACCGCAGGAATATCCTGGCCCGTATGTTCAATCCTTCGATTGCCCGTAAGATGCTATTCCATACCGACACGCCTTTGTTGGTGATGCACTCATAGAATATTGTTGAGAGTTGACGTCTGTCAACTCTCGACTCTTTCAGAAATCGGTAATGTAAACCAAAACGTAGAGCCTTTCCCAACTTCCGACTCCACACCAATCTCACCTCCTAATGTCTGTATGATCAGTTCGCAGATCGAAAGCCCCAGTCCGGTTCCTTTTACAAAAGTGTCGAATTTGGCAAAGCGCTCGAAGACGTGGGGCAGGTTCTCTTTCTCAATTCCTTTTCCGGTATCCCTTACATAGAAATAAATCTGTTTGCCTTCGATTTCGTAACCGACTGTTATGGATCCTTCGAATGTGTATTTGCAGGCATTGCTGATAAAGTTGGATAAGACTTGTGTCAAACGATTCTTTTCAGTGTACAATATGTAAGGTTCCGATGGTATATCCAGGGACATATAGACCTCTTTCTTTATTTTGAACCGGAAAGTATATCCTAAGTTTTGAATCAAGTCATTCAAATTCACCTCCGAATAAATGAATTCCATCTGTCCGGCTTCTATCTTCGACATATCCAGGATATCGTTAATCAGATGAAGAAGCATGTCGTTGTTTGCCTCGATGATTTGGGCAAACTCTTGCCTTTCTTCTTTGTCGTCCGTTTCGGCCATAAGCGTCGAGAAACCTACAATGGCGTTGAGCGGTGTCCGTATGTCATGGCTCATATTGGCGAGGAAAGTGCTTTTGAGGCGGTTGGATTCTTCGGCTTTTTCACGCAGGCGAACCAGTTCCTCGGTATGTTTCAGATCGGTGATATCATGTTTCAAACCGATAATACTGCGTACCCGCCCGTCTTCATAACGTTGATAAGCGACGGCTTGCATCTCAAACCACTGGTAGTCTTCCATTCCCGGCTCCTTGCTCTGTATCTGAATGACCATCAGGCTGCATGTCTCTTCAATCAGGTTACTCAGCCCTTGGATCAGGAGTTGGGCGTCGGAAGGATACATATATTTGAGGATCTCGTCCAGCGCGACGGAGTTTTGGGAGAGATTGGATTGCTGGAGGAAGTTGTCGCTGATATTAACCGTCTGCGACTCTACGTCATATTCCCAAGGCGTAATGTGGACCGCTTTGAGGACAAATTCGAGCATCTGCTTGTTTTTGTCGTATATGTTCTTTTGCTTCATTTCCGCGGAAACATTCCGCTCGGTGCCGATGATATGACTCACTTTCCCGCTTTTGTCTTTTAATCCGGTTGCGTAGACGTCGGTCCAGACGTTTCCGTTGTCGAGGTTGAGATGGAATACTTCGTTTTTTATTTCTTCCTCTCCGGATGTTAAGGCATGAAGGTAATTTTCGTATTTCTGCATATCTTCCGGATGTATTTTGGAGCCTAATTCAGCTTTGGTCATACCGGTAGTCGGGATGCCGACACGGTGCACTGCCGTGAAAACCTCTTTTTTGACATCGTACCGCCATACGGCCATATAGACGGCATCGAGGGCGATGGTAAGTTCGGTATGTACCCTGTCGAGTTCTTTTTTATGCTTGCGTTTTTTGGTCAGGAAGAAGATGAACAGGAAGGCTGTGAAACAGATGCCTGCTATTTCGAAGGGGTGTGCTTTGATTTGCAGGTAACTTTTGTCGTATTCGTGGGTTACTTCCAGCCGTTTCGGACCCATATCCTGCCTGGTGGAGGCTGAACCATCGAAGGATATTGCCTGGAGCAAGAAAATCAGAAAAAGAAATACCCTATACTTTTTCATGTTTTTAGAAAGAATAATCATCTCTTATTGTTGTTATTGATTAATGTGTAACGGCGTGTATGTGATTGGATAAAGTTATGTTGTTGTAAAACCAAATTCTACGGTAGAAGCAGAGTAGAGTCCCTCCTTGGTTGCGACACATATGCTGTTGAAAGCGTAATCGTCATTACGCTCGGTTAGCATCAGATGGGTAAGCGTGTCGTTGATACAGTGCATTTTAGGATTGGATATAACCATAATTGATGTTTTATAGAGTTCTTAATGAACTCCGGTAACTTTGAAATAATTATAAAAAATAAGGCTGCTGAACCGTCTTGTACGGGAATATTTACTATACAACAAGAATCAATAAATATTATTGGGTATAATTTTGACTTGGTATTTTGGTTTGAAATACTCAAAAAAGGACTTTTTCTTTTTCTTTATGTGAAAAGGAAGAAAAGTTTTTTTGCGTACACCTTAAAAATAAAGGGAAAACAAAGAGTTGTATTTATAAATATTTTATCTTTGCTTCCATTAATAACCGGAGTTCATTAAGAACTCTGGTTATTCAAAACTTCCAGCCTAAAATATTCTCTGAGTCTTTTCAGAAAGGTACAACTGACTGTCTCCCTTCATTTTCCGTTTAGATAGTTGGTTCATTGCATCTGTCAAATAATGAATCAATAACGGATAACCACCGGTCCTCTATTGCATGTTACGGTTGTCTTCTTTGCATGTCACAACTGTCTTCCTTCTATGTTACAGTTGGATTTCTTTTGTTTTACGGCTGTGACATGAATAGCGGGTAGGTATGGAGGGGGCACACATTCCGCGTCGTTCATTCTATCTGCCGGGTTATTCATTCCTTTACGAGACTATAACCCCATGAAGTACTGCAATACCATTTCGCAGACGATCTTGACAAGTCAGGAAGACGGACTTCTCTTTGCCTTGCTCCATACCCCGTTTCCCTTATTTCGGATCAGGTAAAAGAATCCCCTGATTACATTTATATTCATAAAGACGAAGTAGTAAGGGACGAATAACAGTTTGTTCCGCAGGTTTCGTTGTTCCATCCGGTAGCCGGCGTAGGCAGCGATATAAAAAAGTAGTTGCAGGAACAGTAATCCGGCATAAAAGGAATTTCCGGAAATGGCCAATACTGCGTTTACGGGCAATAAAAGAAAAAGCATTAGCGGAGTCAGTGTCCAGCGCAACACGCGATGGCTGACATATTGGAAACTGAGCGTACCGTAACGGAAAATATTGAGCAGTCCTTTAAGCCGCCAGACAGATTGCAGGCCGCCCGCAGCTATTCGTATTTTCCTTTTTTCTTCTTCTTTCATATTCAGTGAAGCCGTTTCTGTGGCATAGGCTTCTTTACAGTAGGCAATTTTATATCCTTTGGCGGCAATACGGAGTGAAAGGATAAAATCGTCGAGCAAAGTGTCCGAAGGCATCTGCTCGAACAGCCCGGTCTGTATGGCAAATAATTCTCCGGCAGCACCGACAGCCGAATAAAGGCGGTCATCCAGGTTTTTTAAGGCCGATTCGTATTTCCAGTAAATTCCTTCACCGGCAGTAGCTCCCCGGGCTGATTGTGTGTCGACTCTTTTTTCACCGGCTACACAGCCTACTTTGGGATCGCTGAAACAACGGACAATCTCTTTTATGGCATCCGTATTCAGCATTGTATTGGCATCGGTGAAAATGACGTAAGGAGTAGAAATGTACTGCATACCCCGGTTTAAGGCTGCTGTTTTGCCTTTCCTTTCCGGATTAAACAGGACTGTGACGTCTTCATATGCTGCTAATCGCTCATTTGTGTGGTCGTTTGATCCGTCTGTTACCCATACAATCCGTAGTTTGCCGTCAGGATAGGATAGGTTCCGGCAGTTTTCCATTTTTGTCGCTATAATATCTTCTTCATTATAAGCAGCTATGAAAAGAGTAACTTCCGGAAGCGGTTCGGGCAGGTGCAAAGCCTCTCTTTTTTTGAACAACTCTTTGATGCGTACCAATAGATATAACAGGATTCCATACCCTATATATGTGTAAAAGACAACAGCCAATCCTAACCAAAAGAGGATAATAAAGAGAGTGTGCATTTGTTCCATATTGTTTTTGCGTAACTTAATATTATGCCAAGCGACGCAAATATAATTATTTTTTCATCCTTCAGCATGGAAACAATATTATTATTTCAAATAATGCATAATAATCAAGACTTTCATGATTTTGTCCAAAACAAATCATTACATTTGTCAACTGTTAAAAAGAATAATATTAATCAACGAATCTAAGGGTAAAAAAACATGAAGTCTATTTTGGTGACCGGTGGAGCGGGGTTTATCGGTTCTCATCTGTGTAAACGGTTATTAGGGGAAGGAAATCGGGTAATCTGTTTGGATAATTATTTTACGGGTTCTGAAAGTCTTATGCGCGAATTGCTTGTGTATCCGAACTTTCAGTCGGTAGAACATGATGTGACCATTCCATATAAAACAACATCGGCTATTGATGAAATTTACAATCTGGCATGTCCGGCTTCGCCGATCCATTACCAGTATGATCCTATTAAAACGATTAAAACTTCTATCTTAGGAGCTATTAATATGCTGGAGCTGGCACAGGCTCATGATGCCCGGATTCTGCAAGCTTCGACAAGTGAAGTCTATGGAGACCCGTTCATTCATCCCCAGCCGGAATCTTATTGGGGAAATGTGAACACAATCGGTATCCGCAGTTGTTATGATGAAGGGAAGCGGGCTGCGGAAACACTCTTCATGGACTACCACCGGCAGAATAAGCTAAAAATCAAAATTATCCGCATATTCAATACGTATGGTCCCAATATGACGGTCCACGACGGACGGGTTGTCTCAAACTTTATTATTCAGGCTCTTCGGAATGAAAATATTACAGTTTACGGCGATGGACGCCAGACCCGCAGTTTTCAGTATGTGGATGACCTGGTCGAAGGAATGGTCCGCATGATGGCGACGGAAGACAGTTTTACAGGTCCGGTTAACCTCGGTAATCCTGGTGAATTTACGATGGTGGAATTGGCTGAACATATCATTCGTCTTACCGGCTCCCGTTCTGAAATCGTATTCCGCCCGTTGCCCTCCGATGATCCGAAACAGCGGAAACCGGACATCACGCTTGCCCGGGAGAAGCTCGGTGGCTGGTATCCTTCCGTCCCTCTTGAAGAAGGGCTTAAGAGAACAATCCGGTATTTTCAGAGTTTGTAAAAATTGAGGATATGATAGCGCTAAAGGTCTTGGAGATCGTCCTGTTTTTGAGCTTCTCCATTAATATACTTTATTTGTTCGTTTTTAGTATAGCTTCTATGCATAAGAACAAGAAAAGAGGGAAGGACTCCGCTGCTTTCCGTCGCATAGCCATATTGATACCGGCTTATAAGGAAGACCTGGTGATTATGGAATGCGTAGAATCTTGTTTGCAGCAGGACTATCCGCGTGACCGGTACGATATCGTTGTTATCTCCGATCAGATGGGAGCAGAGACGAACGGACGATTGGCAGCAATGCCTGTTATCCTGGAGATTGTCCGTTTCGAGAATAGCACGAAGGCGAAAGCGTTGAATTTAGCGATGAGCCATTTGGCTGATTACGACATCGCACTGATTCTGGACGCCGATAATACAATAGGTCCTGACTATCTCAACCAGATTAATGCCGCCCCCTTTATCGATAATATCGTTGGTTATCAGACGCACCGGACAGCTAAAAATAAGAATACGAGTCTGGCCTATCTGGATGCTGCAAGCGAAGAAATCAATAATAGCATTTTCCGGCAAGGACATGTGAATATGGCTTGTCGGCCGCTCTGATCGGTTCCGGCATGGCCTCGATTTCGAATTGATAAAAAAGGAGTTGGCTGGCATCCATGCAATTGGAGGCTTTGACCGTGCTTTGGAACTCACTTTGTTTAAGGCGGGCAAGCGTATCGATTATTTACCGGATGCGTATGTCCTGGATGAAAAGATACAAAACCGTCGGGATTTTGCCCGCCAAAGAAGACGTTGGCTTTCGGCGCAGATCCATTATCTGAAAGAGTTTATCGGCGATATGCCGCAAGCCATATTAGATAAGAATTGGGATTTTTGTGATAAGATGTTCCAGCAAATGAGTATTCCGCGGTTGCTTCTGTTGGGTGAGACGTTTATTATAGCATTGGTTATTACTTGTATATCCTGGCCGATCTCTTTGAAGTGGTGGATATTATTCTGTATACTGATCGTCTCTTTACTCTTGGCCGTCCCTAAACGTTTATATACAAGACAATTGTTCATAGCCGTTGTGAAATTGCCGGAAACTTTTTTCAGCATGTTTCTGAATCTTTTCCGCCTGAGGGGAGCTAACAAGAAGTTTATCCATACGGAACATGGGGTGAAATAATAAGAAAGAAATAGATATGTTTGTCGGATGTTGGAATAGAAAAGGTGAACTCCCGGAAATACCACAAGCTAAGCAGGAGGGAGGCATTGTTCATAAAGGAACTTGCCGGTGTTACCAGCGGAATGATACGCAGCTTTGGTTTTTCGGGGAACTATATAATAAGGAAGAATTAGGATACGGTCTGATTGATGATGCAGAAACGTTTTTTTCTGTATATGCTCAAAAAGGAATCCAGGGGTTTGCCGGTTTGGATGGCGCTTTTACCTGTATCCTGGGAACACCGGATTCTGTGTTGGTCGTTCGGGACCGGCATGGCCTGTCCGATCAGGTGTATTATACGAATACATATTTTGCCTCTTCCCTTGCTCTGCTGAAATTGACAAAAGGATTTGATGCGACTCCAAATTATCAGGCATTGAGTTCCTTCTTATCTATCGGCTATATCGCAACACCTTCTTCGGCCTTTTCGGGAGTGCAAAAATTAGGCGCCGGCGAAGTCCTAATCTATAAGGATGGGCGGATTGAGTCCGATTATTTGTTCCCAACTGATACTATAACCCCGGTTCCATTGAAAGAAAAAACGTTGGATGAGTATGCCGACGAATATGCAGCCCTACATGCCGGTGCGATAAGGAAACGTATCGGGAAAAGTACGAATGTAGGTATTCTTCTAAGTGGAGGCTATGATTCCGGGTGTAATCTGGCTGCTTTACGTTCTTTGTATAATGGAGATATTCGTTCTTACTCAATAGGGTTTAGGGGGGATAACTGGACAGAGTTGCCTTTAGCGCGATGTATGTCTGAAACATTCCGGACTATTCATACCGAATATGAGATAGACGGGAGTGAGATAGAGGCTCTGCCCGGTTTGGTCGAACAATTGGGTGATCCTTTTGTGGAAGGCGGATTGATGGTAAATTATGTTGTCATGCGTCTGATAGGAAATGATAAGCCGGATGTGATACTCGGAGGCGATGGAAGCGATCAATATTTTGGGACATCCGGACGCGAGGTAGCCTTGCATTATCTGATATCCCGCTATGGCATGAAGCCTGTAATGAATCTTTTATATACGATATTGAGCCGGCCTGCCTTCGATAAAGATACAAGCTTCTATCGGCTGCGTTTTCATCTGGATAAGGTATTGCATATTTTGGATGGGGATTTGTTTGGTTTTCCGGCGTTTCAACAGAAAAAGTTGCTGAAAGATCCTTCTTCTTTTCGACATTCTCCGTTGTTGCATCCCGATACGCGAAGTTTCGAGCATCTGTATACGCAACATGCATATAAGAGTGATTTAGAGAAGATCATTAACCAGGTTATTTTGTTTAAGGCATCTAAGATAGCCGATATGTTCGACAATCATCTTGTTTTTCCTTATATGGACCTGGATTTATATAGGTTTCTGATGCGGCTTCCTGTTTGCTATAAATGTAAGGGAGATAGTCCGTTCCGAATAGCAAAAGGAGAAACAACGGCCAAGTATTTGTTGAAATACCACTATAAACCGATGCTTCCGGATGCGATCACCGCAAAGAAAAAGCAGGGAGGATTTGCTCCCATGCCCATCTTTTTCCAGAATGACAAACAACGTGCGCGTATTGCCGACTATATCCTTAGTTCGTCTGTTGTTTCCGACTTTCTGAACAGGGACTACGTGGAAAAGTTTATAGCAGAGTACGATAAAGAATCGCATGAAGCCGGCAATTGGTTTTGGTACAAACAGAACAGGGCCATACAGTATTTCAATTTACTGGCATTGTCTGTTTGGTGGGAGAGGTTTGTGAGAGAGGGGAATAAATCTTTTTAAACTTATTTGAATTACAAATATGGAAGTTTCTATTATCATTCCCATTTACAATGTGTCTAAATATATCGAGCGCTGTTTACGGTCTGTTCTCGATCAGACATGGAAAGACCTTGAGGTTATTTTGGTTGACGATTGTACTCCTGATGATTCGATGGATATTGTCAGGAGAGTGTTGGAAACTTCCCCTCGACATAACATTGTTACAATCCTGAAACATGAAGAAAACAGAGGCCTTTCGGCAGCCCGTAATACCGGTATCCGACAAGCTACGGGCGATTATCTTTATTTTCTGGACAGTGATGACTATTTGCCTGAAAATAGTATAGAGTTGCTGGCGGATGCAGCAATCCAATATAAGGTTGATTTTGTAATTGGTGACTTTGAAATAGCGGGAGCATTCAGAAAAATACCCTCTTTATTATTGAATACGGGTATGTTGATTGATAATAAGGCTGTTTTATCTACATTTTCAAAAGCTCAATGGACTGTTATGGCCTGTAATAAATTGATCAACCGTTCTTTTCTTATAAAAGAACATTTGTTTTTTAAAGAAGGACTTTTGCACGAAGACGATTTGTGGTCTTTTATGGTTGCTTGTAAAGCTTGCAATGCTTACGTAGTGAAGGAGAAAACGTATTTTTATTATTTGCAACCTAATTCTATCACAGGCCGGCCTTCTGTTAAAAACCTGGAGTCTCGCGTACGGATTATTGAATATTTGTTTGAATACATAAGCCGGTCGCCGGAATTAAGAGAAAATGCTGGTGTTTATATAACTTTTGAGACTTTGAAAGCAAAGTATTTTGATAGGATTATCTACTATTCGAAAGATCGTTCTCTCCATTATACAAGTTATCTGTCTATCAGGTTACATACATATATCTCTCCACTCAAAGCGGTTTTTCTTTTTAAGCCGGGTATAAAATTATGTGTTCGAAATATCCATCAGCTATTACCGAAACAGTTGGGGTATTGGTATTTTAAATCATTTGTATTCGTATCATATAAATTATTGATTCTGCCCATTAAGTTAAGACAATGGACAGGAAAGGAATAAGGAGAAATAATATGCCTCAATATCGTGTCAGAAAAAGTATATTGAACGCTCGTGTCAATGTTTTGTTTTATTTCATAGCATTAGTAATCTCTTTTTTTTCAAGGAAAATCTTTCTGGGATGTCTGGGAGATGATTTTGTCGGGTTGACAGGAACTCTATTGAATTTGCTTGGCTTTCTTAATTTGGCAGAGTTAGGTATAGGCTTGTCTATTGGTTTTGTCTTATACAAGCCGATTTTCGAAAAGGATGAAGATAAGATTCGTGAGATAATATCTGTACTTGGTTATATTTATCGATATGTAGGGCTTTTGATTTTAGGTGTAGGGGTTGTATTATCTTGTTTTTTGCCTTTGATATTTAAGAAGACGGTATTTGAATTGGGGGTTATTTATTTTGCCTTTTTCGGTTTTCTTGCTTCCTCTTTGCTTGGGTATTTTGTCAATTACAAGCAAACTTTATTAAGTGCCGACCAACGTAATTATGTGATCGTTGCTTATTTCCAATCAGTAAATCTGGTTAAAACCCTGTTTCAGATAGCACTTGCCTATTACTGGGGGAATTATTATGTATGGATTGCCATAGAGCTTATTTTTAGTATTCTTTATTCCTGTATATTAAATTATAAAATTAAAAAAATATACCCTTGGTTGGATACAAGTCTGACAGAAGGAAAACGTAAATATTCGGAAAATAGAATTATTATTGCAAAAGCCCGTCAAATGTTTATCCATTTGTTAGCCGGAGCTGGTTGTAGTCAATTGTTACCTCTATTGGTTTACGCTTTTGCATCCCTGAAGATTGTTGCATATTATGGTAATTATATGCTGATTATTTCAAAGATTAACCTATTAGTAAATAGCACACTGGGAAGTGTGAGGGCAGGAATTGGAAATTTGATAGCTGAGGGCGATAAGGATAAAATCTTACAAGTATATTGGGAACTCAATTCATTACGCTTTTTGATTGCAGGTTTTCTTACATTTGCCCTTTATCATTTGGTGAATCCATTCGTGGGGGTTTGGCTTGGAGATGAGTATATATTGGATAGAATTACTTTAATCATTATTCTGAGTAATTTCTTTATTTATCAATTTCGGGGTGTTAACGACCAATTTATTCAGGGATATGGGCTTTTCCAAGATGTATGGGCGGCTATTGCTATATTGATAATAACAATAGTTGTTGCATTAATTGGTGGTTATTTTTGGGGATTACCAGGTGTCCTATTGGGGGATACTGTTAGTTCCTTAACGATTGTTTGTATCTGGAAATCTTATTTCTTATATAAGGAAGGGTTTCATTTGCCTGTTTTTGAATATTGGAAACAAATCTTTAAGTATCTGGGAATATTGGCGGTTTGCTGGTATGCATCGGACTTCTTGTTACGTCTCTGCCCGATAGTCAATCCTTATACCGGTTATATGAACTGGCTATTATTTGCAATTTACAGTTCCGCATTATTTCTTTTACTTTTCGGAAGTACTCTGTATTGTTTTTCAGAAGGTATCAGAAATTTGTTTGTTCGTGTAAGAAAGTTAATTTGATTATTGAAAGCTTATTGAGAGACATCATAATAATTTTTTTCTATTTGCGAGGTACAGTCCCTAAAAACAGCATACTTGAAATCTTCCAGTTTTTGCAAACTTTTTCAACTAAAATAGGGCAGAAGGTTGCGATACATCCTGCAAAGAAAAATATAAGAATTTCGTTTTGTATGCCTAATCGTGAAAGGACAATTCGTCCTCCGGAGGTCCCAAAACCATGATATAGGTAGATTGTATAGGCATACTGAGCCAACCAGATAAAAAAGCGATTGTTTAACTTCAGATTAACGAGGTAAGCGGAAGAAAGAATGCCTATAATTATAGATAAGTGATATTTTGAATAGAATCCTGTCAACTGCGGATAAAAATAATTAACCTGTTGTAAACAGATTCCTATAATGAGACCTGCTAAATATATTTTAATCATCACAGGGCTTGATAGCTTTTCTTTAAACCTGACAATACCTACACCGGTGAGAAAAAAAGGTGATAAGTAAAAAGCATTTTTAAATGCAAAATAATTGGGGATAGCTTTGGGGATTATACTTGTTAGCTCTGAATAACACGATATACATGCAACAAGCATAAGAAGGCACCATCCGGAGATCGTATTCAAATACTTTTTTATATCACAGATCGCAACACCGACAAAAACAAGAAAAAGAGCGGGTAAATACCAGTATATACTATAAGGAAAAACATAAATTTTCCAGATATCGGATAATACCATTTTATTATTTGTCCCGGGTATGAGATATTGGAGCAGGAAGTATAAGGAGCCAACAAATATCATGGGAAATAATAGACGCCTAACCTTTTTCCGCATAAAAATAGAGATATTATCTGATTTTACAGAGTGCAAAGCATATACCCATCCTGAGATGACCGTGAACAGAGGCATCCGGATATTGACAAAAAGATCATATATATATCTGAAGAAAGAATCGTTGGCAACTTTCATTCCTCCTTCCGACGTCGAACCGATGACATGGCCCAACACAACGAGTAAAATAGCAATCCCACGTAACGTTTCTATGTGGTAGGATTTTTGTTTTATCATATGAAGTTTTATTGAATTATATTTTCTTTATCAAGCTTCTTAATTTTAATAACCCTTTCCGGATAAAAGGCAAGGACTGGCCGTTTTTTATATTGTATAGCGTAGACTGTGAGTTGAATATCATCTCGAAGTTTTCTGTACATAAAACGGGTTTCCCTGTACTTCTATTTATTTCAAGAGCTTGTGATAAAGAGCTTTCTATAAACAGTTTATATTGATTGAGCTTATATTCGTTTGCTTTATGAGAGGCATGGCAATTAGCTTTTTGACGCGCTTCTTTATTTGGCAAGTCTAACATAACCAGCTTGTTGTATTTAACCTTATTGGCTTCTAACCAGGTTTCTGTCTCTGCCTATATTTTTCCAAACGGGAAGTTACCAGTGTTCCGATTCTGGAGCCTGGAATGAATAGTGGCTGTGCATGTAGAACGAAATCTTTATACCGCTCCCCATCGTCATTCTGTTCTGGCGTAGGATCCACACATAAGACACCGTCTATATCCATGCAGGCTTTCTCCAAGACGGTATGATTTAAAATATTCCATTGGAAATACCGAGGAAGAGGAACTATATCCAGGGCATAATCGACCTTATTTTCAGTGCCGGGAATCGCATACACAACACAATATTGGATATTAAAATCATTCTCCAGATGTTTGACTTGCTCTTTGCATTTTTGCATAGCCGAACCGGATGAAATGCTATCATCAACAATCAATACCTTTTTGTATTGCCGGGTATCGAAGAACTGGCCCCTTTCTCCAGTTTTATAGATATGCCCGTTGATGAATGAGCCAAGGTCTGTCACTGGTCTGTTTAGATAAAGAGCCAGAAGGTTAGCCGGAAACATTCCGCTACGGGGAATACCGACAATCAGGTCTATATCTCTGGGAATGATATGCAAACGTTTTAATATGACCTGATTCAGGTCGGATATGGTTCTATAATTCATGATTCCTCTTTTTGAAACTGATCGATAATGTTGTATATTTTTCGGACACTATGTCCCCAACTATGTGTTTCTGCAAAACAGATGCGTTCTTCTTTCCGCATGGGATTATTTGTTTCTTTCAACGCATTATCTAAGGCTTGGAGATATTCGTCTTCATTTGCCGGAAGATATGTATGCGCCGCAAAAATGTCCTGCATGGTATGAGTACTGGTAGCTACTGTTGGTTTCCCCATTGCCAGGTATTCGTCTATTTTTAAAGGATAATTCCCATTTGTAATATCGTTGACCATTTGCGGATTGATACAGACATCGTAACTGCTGATATAGGCAGGTAATGTTTCGACCGGTTTTTTCCCTAAAAAATAGACATTGGAAAGCTGGTGTATCGGATGTTTGCTGAATACTTCGTCTTCCGGACCTGTAAAAACAAAGCTGTATGTAGGACGTTTTTTTGCAATTCGCAGAAGTAAATCGCTATCCAGGCGGGTGCTGTTAACGGTTCCCACATAGCCGATTACAGGGTGTGGAACTGGTTTCATATCTTCTGGTACAGGCCAGCTCTTTCTACCGTCGTACAGAGACAGATTGACTCCGGTTTCGATGGGATAAGTATGACGATTATATTTCCGGAAACGCTCGGCAAAATGTGTAGAGTTTGCCAATACGATATCGGACTTGGCTGCCAATAGCGGTTCAAGCCTTGTTCCGTTCTTTTTCCAATAGGACTCGCCTATAACAAAATCTCTGCAGTAATAGATAGAGAGAGACGGTTTTAGATACTCCTTTAAATACTGACTGCGAAAGATATCCGTATCTATCAGATGGATATAATTATTAAAACCTAACTGCATTGCAATTTGGTGGATATAGTTTGCAATCTTTTGGTTATTTAGTTTATTCACCCAATCAAATAAAAAACTTGTCGGTAATTTCCCGACCGGCAATATGCAAAACGGACAATCCGCAATCCACATATTTTCGTTAGGTTGACGAATAGGAGAGACCTGTTTTTTTATCACATCCATCCTGCGAATCCAAGCTTTATTTTTGTTACCTCGGAATCGGGTGGAATAATCCATCGGGGTATTGAGATACAAAACCCGATTCTTTTTCGATATCTCTAATACTGTATTTTTGATCGTACTGCCTATTTCGATATCCCAAGGTTGTAAACTGGTAATGATGAAGTCGCGGTTTTCCATGATGTCTTTATTTAGATTTGATAATCGATTGATATAATTTTAATAGTTCGTGGGCTGTATGTTCCCATGAAAAATGTTTGGAACGTGCGAGTCCGTAAGCTGATTGTTTTTGATAAAACCCCTTATCTCGTTCCAGTAAAAGGAGTTGATTCGCTATTGATTGCTCGTCTGTCGGACCTGTCAGGATAGCGCCTTCACCCCCGACTTCCGGCATGGATGATGTATTGGATGTTATAACCGGGGTTCCGCAAGCCATGGCTTCCAGTAAAGGAATACCGAAACTTTCCCGTAAAGAGGTGTAAAGGAAAGCAAAAGCTCCATTGTAAAGGAAGGGCAAATCTGTATTCGGAATATAACCCGGCAGATGGAGATAAGGACGAATATTTTCCATGCCAGTCTCTTTCAAAATTTCATCTACATATTCCGGTTTTAGGTCTGCGATCAACAGAGGACGTTTCTCTTGGGAGTGTTGCAGGTACAAATGATAGGCTTTTAACGTACGAGGTGTATTTTTCTTCGGGTCCGTATTTCCCAGGAAAAACAGATAACCGGTTGTTGAGATATATTTTTGCGTGACTGATTTTATATTATCCAACGGATGAAAATGATTGCTAAAACCATTATAGATAGCCATGATCTTATTTTCCGGCAAATGAAGCGTTTCCCGTATCCGGTTACATTCGAAATGGGAGACGGTGATGATTTTCCGACACTTAGGCAAAATGCGCGGTACAACCAAGCGTCTATAATGCCATCCCATATTTTGATACAACGATTTGCTACTATTCTGCCTGTTTTCCAGGAAAATAATGTCATGGAGAGTCAGAACCAAAGGTACTTGGTACGTAAAGGCGCTGTATTACTTGTGCAATGAAGCAAATCAGGCTTGATTTTGTTTACGGCACGTGGCAATGCCCATTGCTCCCAAAGTGGATAGGTTGGGCATTGTACCTCGATGATATGTACATTATCCGTTTCTCTCAGGCAATGGTCCGGTCCCGGGCTTACAAAGATGAAATATTCATTTTCTTTATCTATCCTCTGCAATTCGCGTACGGTTTCAAGAACTACAAAATCCATTCCATGCTTATTCGGACGGAAAATACGTTGTGCTTCTATGGCGATTTTCATTTTGTCGGGTTTTATTTTAATTTGTATCGGATGAATGATCACTATGTGCCGTATGAATAAATTCTTTGTTAGCTCCTCTCAACCGGAAAAGATTGAAGAACATCAACAGGAATAGGATCGGTAAGCTGAAAATAGCTTTCCGAAATCTTTTGTCCACAAGATAATCCGGGATTGCCATGAAAAAAGAAAAAATCAGAACAAATGTGATTCCCCACCATTTAAAGGATAAAGTCCAATCGTACCAGGTTGTTATAAATGAAAATATTATCAGAAAGCCCAATAGGATAACTCGCGGAGGCATCATCCATTGTAAAAGTTTATCGCAATAATCCCAATTACCCGAGAAGAAAGCTCTGGGTAGTTTCCACAGGCCGGAGAACAAATTTGTAAATTGTGTCGCAATCCATCTGCGTCGCTGCTCATAAAACTGCCCCTTCTTTTGAATTTTTTCATCGTAAGTATATACATCTTCCAAAAATTCAATATATATATTTTGCGAAAGCAACATCGCTTCCAGTTGCTTGTCCACCCCGACATGAGCTGCTTTATAGATATATTGCCTAAGCCAGTCATAATCGAACGCCATACCGGAGCCTATCAATGCCGAAGAGAATCCCAGGCGGGTATGTCCCGAACGGAAAATAGAATTATTGATTTCTTCACTGACTGCATCCAAAACAGCTGTATTTGTATTCCTGTTTTTTGCCACCCGGTGTGTCTGGATGGCCAGGCACCCGGAGTAATAGGCATCATTCAATTTATTCAGGAAAGAGGAGTTTACTATATTATCTGCATCCATGATTACAACCATATCGCACTTTTCTTCTTTTGTACTCAGGTAATCCATGGCAAGGCGAAGTGCATTTGTCTTTGTACTTTGAGCGTATTGTACTTCTAATACTGTAATAGATGGCAGTGCTTTTAGTGTTTGCATCGTCCTTTCCTGCATCTTATCGGCTATAACGATCAGTTCATACATATAAGACGGATAATCCTGCTCCATAAATGAACAGACAGAATTAATGATAACCGCATCTTCTTGATAAGCGGGGAAAAGAACGACGAAACGGTATTTTTTTCGGGCAGGAGGGTATTTATTTTTCATCTTTTTCAATGATGCCAATGAAAAAATGAAAATATACAATACTGCTATTAGAAACAAAAGAAATATGATTGCATCTGCATATTCTATTAGCATCTCTCCGTTGGAAACCCACCATTTGTTTATTTCATATTCGTAATCCATATCTAATGTGTTCTATATTGATTCTAATTTCATTTGTTCTGTTGTTAATTCTTTGTCATACGATTCGCCTAAAACCAGAAATGTTTGGAATATATACACGATATATCCAGTCGGGTATTGCCAGAAAAAGTTATTGCCGTATGCGCTGAGCATGATCCCCCACAACCCACAATTCATGGCCATCAGCATACCTTTTAACTCTTTATTCCGAATACGGAACATAATCAGATAGGCGCTATATGAAATGATGAAGAGTAGGATGGCGATATGCAGGCATAATCCGACAATGCCAAACTGTACCCAAATATTGACGAAGTGTGAGTCTGTCGGTATTTCGGTTGTAAAACGGCGAGAAAAGCGGCGCCCTTCTACACCTGCCAGACCAACACCTTCTCCAAATGGTTTATGAACCATATATTCGGCCAGTCGTTTCTGATTCGCTTTTCTGACCAGGTAAGATGCATCTAATTCCGGATGAAAAGCTGTACGCATACGATGTATCTGCCGGTTTGAATCCAAAATGTATGTTTGGGCAAAGAAGACATAAATAAACAGTAGACAGATTGCCCCGCCTACAATGTAACGGATATTTTTATTAAGAATAATAAACATGGCTAATCCGCCAAGAGGAACAATCATGGCACCACGTGTACCAGACATCATTAACCCATATGCAGCAAGTATAGACACGAATCTGTAATAATACCGGAGTCCCTTTCGCGAGATGTAAAAAGAGAGAATCATATACACAACAGCAGCCATTCCCATATTCGACCCGAAATTTCCGGCGTCCGAGAAAATGGAAAAGTAACGGATACCGCTTGACAAAAGATGTGTTTTATAGCTTTCTGTTCTTATCAACCAAGCACTTTCTCCAGCATCAAATCCCATATAACGTTGCATAAATGCTTTACTGATCGCTATCAGCGTGAAGATGGATAAAAGGAAAAGTATTTTTTTAATATCTTCGACTCTTCCTAATAGCAAAGAAGTTAATACTACTAATAGTGTGAAGTTATAAAAAGAACTGCGGGTGAATATCCAGGCTTCTGTAACCGCAGATGGATTGAATAATTCAAAAAATACATAGATCATCCATACCAGTGATATGTACAACAATTTATTATTAGCTCTTTGCCAAGGTATTTTTCCTCCGCATAAGGAATAAAGAAATATGCAGACTAATAGAAAGACAATAAAGCTATCCATCAGAACACTGCTGTTTTGGATGCTTACATAACGCAGAACTCCGATGAAAAAGTAGTTCAGAGTGAACAAGGTTATAAATCCCCAGTAGGGCTTATTAAGCACAGTAACAAGATAAAATGCAAGAAAGGGCATAATCACAACAGCTGCTGCCATCAACCATACTTGCTGTAGCAATGAGTAGGCTAACAGTATCAGTCCTATTGCCAGTAACAGATAGGGGCTGAAAGATTTAGTATCTTCTTTTATCCCATACATTTATTATGCCTTATTAGCTGTAATACCAAATTGATTTAGCCGGAATATCAGATTTTTCAGTCCGGAGTAGGGAGGAAGCTGACCGGTAAAATCTTCCACAAATTCCCGTTCAGTACGATTCAACAGTAAATAAAGAGGTTTCTCTTTTACCTGTTTTCTAAAATGCTCCAGAAGTTGGGTATCGCTGGTTGACCATACCCGGCAAGCATCTGCAACTAACAGATTGACCTGCGCTTCCTGTAATAAGTCTGTAGATATCGGGTATTCCCTCAATGGAGGATATTTGACTATCAGGATATCCGGATTGTCTTGTCCGTATGGTGGTTCGTATATATTAAAAATACTGTGGGCCAGAGCATATACCATCGATTGGGAATTATAGTCTTTACCATAGGTTATGATTTTGACATTGAATCCCAGATCTTCCCAATATTCCTGCAAATAGGAAGCGATAAAACCTTTTCCTTCTTGTTCTCCAAAACTGATCAAATTAATGATTGATGTCTGTCCAAGCTGTAAGAATACATTTAATTGATTACAACAATAGGCTGCAACAACCCTGTTTGATGCTTTCGTAAACCCTCGGTATTTCAAATTTATGTGTCCGGTAAATGCAGCCAGAACCGGAAGTCCGGTAAGACGTTTTGCACGGTCTGCATCCCGTAACGTACGATCCAGTAATTCGATTAATAAATTGAATCCGATAATGAAAAGTATACTCCCCATAAAAGCTGCTATGACCAGCAACGAGCGTTTGCTTTTGTCACTGAGGATGGGAAATGTCGGCTCGGAGATCAATCTTAGTGTTGCAGATGTGAGCTGTATGTCTTTTTGTTTCATTTTAGCCATATTCAGCGCATGCAACATTTGCAAGTAGGATTGTTCTAATACTTTAATTTCGCGCTGTTGCCTGTCAATTTGTGTTCCGATGGGAGAATAAAGCTTGTATTGTTCATTGTAAACTTTTCTTCTTTGATCTAAGACATTCAACTCTGCCTCCGCTTTTGTCTTCACAATGGTTTGCTTTAACCATTCATCAACAAGTCCATCAATCGCGATTCCTTCTTTACTTTCTTTGTAGCTGTTTATCATTGTCGTTAAAGAGGATATCTTTTGCTCGGCATTCTTTAATTGTGTCTTATATTCTTGTAATTCAGTATTTTTAGCTTGCATCTCTTCCGAGTTAAAAGTTTCGATTTCAGTTATTTTCCCATTAACGGAAGATATTTCATTTAAAGCACGGATAAAATCGTCATTGGCTTTCACCAGTTTTGTCCGGGTATTCATATATTGTTCCATATCTTGAATGACTCTATTTGCACTTTCATAAGCTCTTCGGGTAGCTTCGTAGCGGTTCTCAAATTCAGAATAAGAATTAGCTATAGCTTTTGTTTGTTCCGGATAGTTAATGACGCTGTTTTCTACATTGTAGTTAACTAATTTGTCTTCCAAACCTGATAGTTTTGTCTGTAGCCTTTTAAGCTCTTTTTCATAATAAGCAACAATATCATTGGTTGCTTTATAGCGTATGTCTTCATAGGCAGCGCGCAATTCTTCATAGATTAATTTGACTGTATTTAAGGTAATACCCGGATCCGCAGTCTGATAAGAGATTTCTATGAGGTCGCTATTATCCAGTCTTTTTGCGGCAATAGTGGACAGGCTGTTATAGCTATAAAACGGTCCGTTGTTATTTAGTAATTCATACAAGAAATTTTCCGGATCATTTTTCATGTATTTTATGAAATTGTCTATTGTTTTTTTCTCAGAGGTTTTGTCGACCAGTTGTAATAAATCTTCCGGAATAATTTTTATCAGATCCTTATAATTTTTAGCTCTTATGTAAAGATTATCTGCATCAGGATCTCCATGAACAAGATTTATAGCGAGCAATTTAATTGCAATAATTTTCTGTATGCCTTTTTCTTTAGTTAGTTTAACCAGATTATCAAACATATTTTCTACCGATTTCCAATTCGCTGGCTGTTGATCACTATTTAAGCCTGTATCTGTGACAATGCCTGTATAGATTGTTGTTTTTACGGTATATGTTTTAGGTATAAAGCGGGAAAAATAAATGACTAACCCCGTAACGATGACAGAGCCAAATATCAGTTGATATCGAATCCGGTAAAGAAAACGTATTATATATAATGTTATATTCATTATTCTTCCTGGTTGCTTCTGTTGATAATCTTTACGTTCGTAAGCATCTCGAGCAATGTAACGGCATTATGTAGAGCGGCACGGCCTTCCTGATAGGTGATTACAGCACTTGAACGGCGGCCTCTTTCAAGGGAAAGTGATGTAATGTCGATTTTCCCATTAATGAAATCTTGTTCTGATATTTTCATTTGGGCATTGTATAAAGCGGCTGCATCAGATTTTGCTTTTAACGTTGCTAATTGCTGGAGCACGTTGTTATAAGCTTGTAAAATCATTAATTTCCGTTCTTCTACCGACATTTCATATTCAGATTGCAGCTGAATATATTGTGCTTTCTTTACTCTGTTTTTTTGTTTCCTACTTGTCAAATCCCCTATTGGGATACTGACAGACACCCCAACATTATATAAATTCTGATTGTTTCCTACGTTACTGATTATAGGGTCTACAGGGGTTCCCTCTGTGATAGAAGTCGAATAGAGGTTATTTCGTCCGTATTGATATGTTCCTTGCAATCTCAAATAATTGAGCCATTCGCGATGCGTGATTTCCCGTTCTGCATTTGCTTCGTCCCGCCTTGCTTCATAGATCTTTACAGATGGATGCTCGTAGACGGATTGAAGGAATACGGATAGGGGAGGCAATTGAATGCGCTCGTAATCATCCAACATTGCCTGTATGGAATCGGACTCGGAATTGGCACTGACTTCCACGACAGTAGCATTGTCTGTATAGCTTTTCTTTTTTTGTGCTATGCAATGTATGGAGCTGAATATCAATAATAATATAAATGTTGTTTTCATGGTGTTTCTCCTTCGGGTTTAAACATTCTCCTCCTAGATAAAAGCAGTAAAAGTGCGTAAGATGATTTTCATATCCAGCGCGAAAGAAAATGTACGGGCATATTTAATATCCAGTTGTTTGCGCTCTTCAGGTGACAATTTGCCGGAGCTTCCCCGCTTTTCCACCTGCCAAAGGCCAGTTAACCCTGAAGGGGCCATAAAACGTTCTATGTAACTGTCAGAAGTAAGTTGCTCCGCTTCGTAGATGGGCAGAGGACGGTTACCAACAACAGACATATCGCCTTTTAGTATGTTGAATAGTTGCGGGAGTTCGTCGATACTGTATTTGCGGATAAATTGACCTACGCGGGTAATGCGCGGATCGTTTTCCATTTTAAAGAAAGTATTGGCCCGTTCTGTCGATTTATTTTTCAGATAATCTTGCTCATTTGTGCTAAAGTTATCAGAAAACAAAACAGCGCTTGGCATTTGGCCATTTACCGTAGCTACCTGCAGTGCTGCAGGAGCCGAAGAGTTAAGCTCTTCGGCTTCCATGACATATTGGTTTTGCGTCCTGTATTCAGCCAGCCTTTTATCTGCATCAGGATACATGGAGCGGAATTTATAAAAATCGAATATTTTGTAATTACTGCCGACACGTTTTGATTTGTAAACGATCGACCCCTTGCTTTCCAGTTCTATCGCAATAGCGGTTAGGATGAAAACAGGAGACAGGCATATTATCGCTCCTAATGATGCAACAATATCGAAAGCCCGTTTCCAAAGGGGGAGGCGGAAAAATGATAATCCGCCAATAACTTCATTCGGTTTTTCGTTTATGGCTTTTTTATTCGAGAAATCTTCGGCTATGGCAAGTAAACGGAGTAAGTCTTCCTTGGTAATCTCTTCCGTTATGACACAGTTGACTCCGGCCTTTATATATGCAATTTTGTCTTCTTTGCTCAATGAACGGCCGAACAAAATAATATATGCATTTGAATAAAGTTGGCGTAATTTCCGAATTGTATCCTGATCTGCATGAACATCATTTTTTTCCAAGAATACACAAATACTGGAAGAGTTAAGATGCTCCATTACCTGACAAATATTTGCCAAGGTCAGGCATTCCAATACACTTTGATTTAAGGCTCTCTCCAACCGTTGCGGTAATGAAGAGTGATTTCCCAAAAAGATATATTCCATATCTATTATTTTACAATTCTTTTTACCCTTATTCTTAATTCTTCAGGATTGAATGGTTTTACGATGAAATCTTCAGCTCCGTGTTCTAATAAACGTATTCTTGTCGCACTGCCTTCTTCGCTTGATAGGACCAGAATAGGAATATGATTGAAAAGGTCATTCCCTTTCAAATAACAGACAAATTCTTCACCACTCATTTCCGGCATGTTCAGATCAGATATAATACCGTCCGGGATATTACCTTCGTTCATCCACGATATGGCCTTTACCGGATTCTCCATGTACACTACCTGATACGAACTGGATAAGTAGATCATAATGATCTTTGCTATCTCCGGTTTATCATCAACAATTAGAATCGACTTCATCTTTGGCTATTTAACATTTCCCTGCAACTCTGTTACAAATTGACTGACTTTTCATGTCTGGACACAGATATTCATAAATAAAAATCCCTAACCTAAAAGTTTTAGGATAGGGTTAGTCGTTTATAATTTCATTGGAATAATAGTGTCTACGCGAACAAGTCTTTGCAAAATTAGATAAAACTTTTGAAAATCAAAGAATATTAAGTCGCAAATTTGCGGAAAATGTGTATTCTGTACTGTTTTGGAGGAATTTATGGCTTTTTCAGTCTGGTGTTAGGCTTGGTGACTCTGTTTTCGACATAAAACATATATGCTTCGTTTTCAAAACAGGGGCGTCTTAAAAACGAAGCATATATGTTTTTATTCTTCTACTTGTACCTTCACGATTACTTTACGGATGTTCCCCTGGCCGATACCGGGTGCATGGCCGTCTTCCGGGAAATAGATGGCAAACTGTCCCGGGTAGATTTTTGTGTAGGCAGTCGGGCGGTCGACATAAAATGTAATGTCTTTCTGTTCATTGTATGGAGCAGATTCTTCCTGTAACTCGCATCCGGGTTTCCAACCGATTTTTTCAACGCCTAACAAAGGCATCTGGATGTCAATGTATTTTTTATGCGTTTCGATAGCGGCATCTTGTTTCTCTTTGCCGAAGATACTGGCGATGCTTACGTATAAACGGGAACCATCCAGTTCATATTTCCCATCTTCCATTTTAGAGAAGTCGGTGGATTTTACATAATCGAATGCTTTTTTGAATAGAGGATGCAGGCATTCGATTTTTTCTGTGTTGTTCAATGAATCAAGTATCATACGTCTTAAATTTTAATTCGTTCATTCGTTTGATTATTGGACAAAGGTCGCATATTCGAATGTTAAATAATAGCCCCTTTCTGCAAATAATTCTATTAAATTCACAGAATCTTTTTTTAATTCCGGGATAACCGAATAAACCGTATCTTTGTTATACTATTGGAAACAATTTTGACATCTAAATGCGATATGAGAGAAATAGAAACTAAGATATTGCCCGTCCTTGAAATGAGTTGTGCCGTTTGTGCAGGTAATGTGGAGAGCACGGTGCAGGCTTTACCGGGCGTAGAGAAGGCGGCCGTGAATTTTGCAGCTAATACGTTGACGGTTACCTACCATCCTGCTGTTATTACTTTGCAAGCCATGCAAGCCGCCGTACAGGCTGCCGGATATGATTTGATCGTCGAGGCGGAAGACCCCGTGGCCATGCAGGAAGAGATGGCCCGCGAGCATTACAGGGTCTTGAAACGGAATACGATAGGGGCATGGGTGTTATCCATTCCTTTAGCCCTGTTAGGATGGTATTCATGCATATGCCGTTCGGAAACTGGATTATGATGGCGTTGGCATTGGCTATCATGGTCTTTTTCGGCCGTTCGTTCTATGTGAGCGGCGTGCGGCATGCGTTAAAGGGAAAGGCCAATATGGATACATTGGTGGCGCTCAGTACTTCGATCGCTTTCCTGTTCAGTCTTTTCAATACATTGTGTCCCGGTTTTTGGCTGGATAAAGGTTTGGAGCCTCATGTCTATTATGAAGCATCCGGAGTGATCATAGCCTTTGTATTGTTGGGAAAATTGATGGAAGAGCGGGCCAAGAACAGTACTTCTTCGGCTATAAAAGGGTTGATGGGGTTGCAGCCTAAGACTGCCCGGCTGGTTACGGATGGGAAAGAGGAAGAAGTGCCGATCTCTACGCTTCAGGTGGGAAATGTCGTGAGTGTACGTCCAGGGGAAAAGATTCCGGTGGACGGGACTCTGTTGCAGGGAAATTCATCCGTGGATGAAAGTATGTTGAGCGGTGAACCGATCTCGGTGGAGAAAGCGGCAGGCGACCGTGTCCTGGCGGGAACAATCAACCAAAAAGGTGCCTTTACAATGGAAGCAACAGGCGTCGGTAACACAACTGTCCTGGCGCAGATCGTACAGATGGTACAGGCTGCACAGGGGAGTAAAGCACCGGTCCAGCGTATTGTTGATAAAATAAGCGGTATATTTGTACCTGTCGTCGTTTTGTTATCGCTGATTACATTTGTCTGTTGGCTGGTTATCGGTGGTGAAGGATACTTTTCGTATGCACTGCTATCGGCTGTATCGGTCTTGGTAATCGCCTGCCCGTGTGCCTTGGGGTTAGCTACTCCGACAGCTTGATGGTCGGAATGGGAAAAGGGGCGGAACGTCATATCCTGATAAAGGATGCTTTTGCACTGGAGAATTTATGTAAGATCGATACGGTTGTGATGGATAAGACCGGGACATTGACGGAAGGCATTCCTGTTGTTACGGATTCCTACTGGATTTCAGAGGATAACACCCGTTATCTGGATATCTTATATACGGCGGAACAGAAATCCGAACATCCTTTGGCTTCCGCCATTATCCGCTGGTTAGATGATTCCGGTGCAAAGGTATGCGATACGGATAACTTTGAAAGCCTGACAGGTCGAGGTGTCCGCATCCGGGTGGAGGGTGTCACGTATTGGGTCGGTAGTCAGGGATTGTTAGAGATATTCCAGGCAAATGTTCCCGAAAAGGTACGGAAGCAGATCGAAAAGTGGCAGGAAGAGGGGCAAAGCGTTGTCTTTTACGGGCAGGATGCCACACTGTTGGCTATCCTGGCTATCTCGGATCGCATCAAGCCCACATCAGCTGCCGCTGTTAAGGAGCTTAAAAAGCAGGGGATAGAAGTCCATCTTTTGACGGGCGACGGTGTACGGACGGCTGAGCGGGTAGCGGCTACATTAGGAATCGATTATTACAAGGCAGAAGTGATGCCCAACGATAAGGAAGCGTATATCGTTTCCCTCCAGCAGCAGGGAAAGAAGGTGGCAATGGTCGGCGACGGTATTAACGACTCGCAGGCGCTTGCCCGTGCGGATGTCAGCATAGCGATGGGGAAAGGGACGGATATTGCCATGGATGTGGCAATGGTTACGCTCATTACGTCCGATCTGTTGTTGCTTCCCGAGGCTATCCGCCTGTCGAAGCAGACGGTCCGGCTGATCTATCAGAACCTGTTCTGGGCTTTTATATATAATGTAATAGGCATTCCGTTGGCGGCAGGCGTCCTGTTCCCGGTAAACGGACTGTTGTTAAATCCGATGTTGGCGAGTGCGGCGATGGCATTCAGTTCCGTATCGGTAGTATTGAATAGTTTACGATTAAAATTCATGAAATAATAATTTAAAATTAGCGTGATTATGGCAACAATGAAATTTAAAACAAATGCCAAATGTGGTGGATGTGTATCTGCAATAGGTGCAAAGCTTAATACGATAATGTCTTCGGACGACTGGTCGATCAATCTGGCCGATCCAAACAAGGTCTTGGAAGTAAAAACGGATATTGCGCCTGCAACCGTGATCGCAACCGTAAAAGAAGCTGGTTTCAAAGCTGAACAGCTCTAACCGGATGGTTGCCCGACAAAGACAAACTCACGGCGAGGAAGTCGCCAATGTGTTGACACACGGTGCCGGGATGCTCTTTGGCATAGCCGCAATCATTGTTTTAATGACTGCGGCTATCCGTAGCAGTAATCCCTGGGCGGTCGGCAGTTTTGCCGTTTACTCTGTTTGCATGACGCTTTCATACGTGACTTCAACTTTCTACCATGCTTCGACGAATGCGCGGCAGAAAAGACTATTGCGCCGGTTCGATCATAGTGCCATCTATTTGCATATTGCAGGAACATATACGCCGTTTACCCTGGTTGCTCTCCGGCAGGAAGGTTATTGGGGATGGACACTGTTCGCAATTGTATGGATTGCCGCTGCGGTTGGTGTCTGGCTCAGTTTTCGCAGGATGAGAAAGAAAGACCATCTGAAAACGGTTTGCTATCTGGCAATGGGCTGGGTGGTCGTTATCGCCTTTAAGCCTTTGCTTCATGTTCTTCGTGAAACGGATTCGATGGATGTGTTGTATTGGCTGATCGGCGGCGGTCTTTTCTATACAGCCGGCAGTCTGTGCTTTTTCTTGGATAAATACAAATATATGCATCCGGCCTGGCATCTCTTTGTGCTCGGGGGAAGCGTCTGTCACTTTATATCGGTTTATCTGTTGGTATAAAAACGAAAGGAGGATGTGTCAAAAGTAAGTTCTAACGCTTTAGCGTGTCATTGCGGGCTTGCCCCGCAATCTTATCCTAAATTGATTTACAATGGATTAGGATGGGATGGCGGGTCAAGCCCGCCAAGACACAGACGCTATAATTAGGACTTTTGACACATCCTCTTCGTTTTCATTCATTATAGTCCGCTGAAATCCACCCCGTCGAATATTAACGAAGGAACGCGCCAACTGGAATAGGTACGCGGGTCGTTTCCGATTTCGGCAAGGTTGCTCCACAGGGAAATCATGTTGCCGGTCGCATTCATTTCAGAGATCGGTTGTGTCAGTTTCCCTTTTTCGATCAGGAAGCCTTCCACGCCATAAGAGAAGTCACCGGTCGTACTATTGCTGTTACCGCCATTGAAGCCGGTTACTAAGATACCTTTATCGACAGAGGCGATCAAACCTTCCGTATCTTTATTGCCCATCTGCATCGTCAGAATGGAAGGAGAGGCGATTGTCTGTTTCATGCCCATTTTATTGGCAGAATAGGTATCGATATAGTATGTTTTCAGGACACCGTTTTCAAATACCGGCATACGTTTAGTCGCTACACCTTCGCCGTCGAAGTAACGGGCGCCGGATGCACCTACCATATGCGGCTCATCGATAATCGTTAACTTGTCGCCCAATACTTTCTGATCGATCTTATCCAGAAGGAAAGAGTTTTTCTGCTGAATGGAAGAACCGTATAAAGCGTCGATTACCGGAGAGATCAGGCGGGCGGAGTTCATATTGTCTACCACCATCTGATACTTGCCGGAAGCCACTTTTTTCTGTCCCAATTTACGTAGGACCCGTTCCAGGGCTTTTACTCCCAATCCCTCTTTTATCAATGCGTCGTAATAAAGGGAAGAATCGAACCAGTACGATTCCGGGCGGGCATCGCCTTCGCCCTTGATGCTTACGCTGGCTACCAGGCTGAAAGAAGAACCGGAGGCTTCTCCTTCGAAGCCATTGCTGGCAACCATATATTTGAAGTCTTTCTCGTCGCTGTAGGATGAGTTGGCGGAGATGATGCGGTTGTCTTTGCCCATCATTTCGTTGCAGACATTCATGGCGAGTGCCACTTTGTCGTCCGGCTGTATCGAATCGAATTTCGGATCCATCAGTTGCAGGTCTGCGCCACCGCCTTTATAATAAAGAGAAGCATCGGGCAATGTGCGGGCTTTGTCTTCCGCTAAGAACCGGGTCGAATCGATGCCATTGCGGATAAAACCTTCCAGTTCCTTTTTATCCAGCCGGTTTGTGGAGAAAGAACCGAAACGTCCGTCCACATACAGGTGGATCACCAGACTGTTTTCCGATGCCTGCTGCAAACGATCCATTTTCATGTCGCGTATTTCGAAAGAACTGCTTGAGCCGTTATAGATACTCACGCGTGAGGCCTGGCAACCGTTTTTCAGGGCAAACTCCATCGCCCATTGAGCCAGTTTTTTATTTTCGTTCGTTATCATGCTATTCTAATTATGAATTAAGAATTATGAAATCAGCTTTCTCCTCCCACTGTGAGTTTACTAACCAAAGCAGACGGCATACCGCAGGTAACCGGGCAGGACTGTCCGTCCTTACCGCATGTCCAGGTGCCGTTATCCATCTTATAATTGTTTCCGACCATCGTTATGTCGGCCAGCGCACGCGGACCGTTACCGATGATGTTGATATCCTTGATCGGCTGTGTCAGCTTGCCGTTCTCGATCAGGTAGCCGTCTTTCACGAAGAACGTGAAGTCGCCCGCACCGATCTGTACCTGTCCGTTGGTGAAGCTGGAAGCATAAATACCTTTCTTCACTGTCGAGATCATCTCTTCTTCCGTTACGTTTCCAGCTTCCATATAAGTAGCACGCATACGCGGGATCGGCATCTGGCGGAATGATTTGCGGCGGCCGTTACCCGTTGACGGGATACCGTAATGTTTGGCACTGATACGGTCGTGCATATAGCTGGTCAGGATACCTTCTTTGACGATATATGTCTTCTGGCCGGGAATACCTTCGTCGTCGATATTGACAGAACCACGGTTGAAGGGGATCGTTCCGTCGTCCACTACGTTGATATGCTCGTTGCAGACCTTCTTGTTCAGCTGGTCGGAGAAGATAGAAGTATTCTTGCGGTTGAAGTCAGCCTCGAAAGCATGGCCGATTGCTTCGTGGAGCAGGATACCGGAACCGCCGGCACCCATTACGACAGGCATTTCACCCCCTTTAGGCTTGATCGCCTGGAAGAGGATAGAAGTCTTTTCCACCGCTTCTTTTGCCACTTCGCTGATGATATCGTCCGTCAGGAACTCGGCTCCCATACGGAAAGCGCGGGAAGCATACGAGTTTTCTATTTTGCCATTGTCTTCCATGATGCAGACCGCACTCAATGTTACCATCGGACGGTAATCATAGTACGTCTGTCCCTCCGAGTTGCAGAACAGGATATGTGAAGTCGTGTCACCTAATGAAGCCATTACTTTATGCACCCGTTTGTCGAGTGCAAAAATCTGGTCGTTCAGCTTCTGCAGGTAAGGAGTCTTTGTGTTTACGGCAATCTCATCCCAAGGAGTCTGTATGCCGTAATAATTATTAATGATCGGTTCCTCTGTCAGGTTTACCGGAGCTTTGCCGGCCGAACCTGTTGCGATGCGGGCAGCCGTCCGGGCTGCTTTCAGCATCTCGTCGAGCGTTACGTTTTCTACATAGGCATAACCGGTCTGATCGCCGGCCAATACACGTACACCCATACCGAAGTCGATATTGGAAGAAGCGCGGTTTACCGCCCCGTCCTGCAATCCGATGTTATTCCGGTAAGAATGTTCAAAGAACAAGTCGGCATAATCACCGCCTTTTTCGAGTGCTGCTGCCAGCACTTTTTTCATGTCGCTTTCACTTACACCAAAATGGTTCTGAGCGAATGAGATACCGGTAGCCTTGTCTGCTTCATTACCGGCACAACTTCCCAAGAAAGAGGGAACCGCTAATGATCCGAGCATAACCATACCTCCTGTTTTAATAAAATCACGTCTGTTGTATTTCATATATTCGATTATAGTTTATTGTCTTTTGCCCATTGCATCACGTTGGCAGGCGGGCGTTGTGCCAACAGTTCTTTTTTCATGAAGTCCATATAAGGAGCCGCATGTTTGAAGAATTTCTTATATCCTTTACAAAGATAGTTCAGTCCGGGTTCGCCGTTTGCCGTGTGAAGGAAACGGTTCTTGGGGCATTCGCCGTTACAGGCGAACAAGTATTCGCACTCCTTACACTGCGTAGGGAGCTTTTCGTATTTATCCGCACCAAACTTCAGTTGGTGCTGGCTGTACATCATTTCGGTAAGCGTCTGGGTATAGATATTACCTAACTTATATTCGGGAAATACAAAATGGTCGCAGGCATATACATCGCCGTTGAACTCCATCACTCCGGCATGTCCACAGGTGCGTGCCAGCGTACAAACGCCCGGCTGTTCGCCCACCCAGTTTGCTAATGTAGAGTCGAAAAGCTGGATGTAATAGTTGCCGACATCTTCTTTCAGCCATTCATCGAAGATCGCGCAAAGGAAATCACCCCATTTCCCGGCGTCTACCGTAAAGGGCGCCAGTTTGATGTTGGCGTCTTGCTGCTCCGGTGAAGTCAGTAACGTCCCGTCCTGATGGAACCCGAGACGCTCCACGATAGGGGCGAACTGGATGTAATGGCAGTCTATTTCCTTGAAAAAGTTGTAGAAGTCCAGTGGGTAATCCACATTATAATCGTTTACGACCGCCATCGCGTTATATTCCACACCATGCTTTTTCAGCAGTTCGATTCCCTTCATCACCTTGTAGAAGGAGGGAAGCCCCTGCTTATTCCTGCGGTATTCGTCGTGAAATTCCTGCGGGCCGTCTATCGAAACGCCAACAAGGAAATTATTCTCTTTGAAGAAACGGCACCAGTCGTCGTTCAACAGTGTCCCGTTTGTCTGGATGCAGTTGTCTATTTGGCGTCCGCGCCCGTATTTGCGTTGCAGCTCCAGCGCTTTCTTGTAGAAACCGATAGGGCGCATCAACGTTTCGCCGCCATGCCAGGTAAAAAGAACCTGCGGCATCGTCTGGCATTCTAAATAGTCCTTGATGAATTTCTCCAGCAGCTGTTCGCTCATGATATGATTTTTCACCTCGGGGTAAAGTTTTCCTTTCTCGAGGTAATAGCAGTATTCACACGCCAGGTTACAAACCGATCCGACGGGCTTCAGCATTACATATACGGGTTTAGCGAACGGGGATATATAAGGATTACTCATGGTATGTTTAAAACGATGTTCTTATTTAGTTTCAATTGCAAATGTAGTCTTTTTAACGAACGGGTGTTACTTTTTACCGTGTTTTTTTCTTATAACGGTTATAATCGGTAACAAAGCCTTCGCATAACCAGTTTGCTAATGCCTGGCGATTGTCGCTCAGGATGATCCGTTGCTGGTCGAAACTGTTCTGGATGTTACCCAATTCGACAAAGACGGAAGCCGGTGTCGTGTGGCGCAAGACATACAGGTTGCGACCGTCCACTGTCCCGGTAAACCCGCGTCCCGGCTGGTGCTTGTTGTATTTATGCGTGAAAGTCGACCGCATGGTCTTTGCCAGGTTCTTGCTTTCGGAGTTTTTATCCTGGTGATAGAAGAACACGTCCGTCTGATGTCCTTTGTTACGGCTGTCCACGTGTACGAAGATTGCCCGCTTGTAAGCATATTTATCCTGTTTGAACAGTGCGTTTATCTTATCGCACCGCTGTTGCAGGCGGCGTACCTGGTTGAAGGGGATCGGGCTTCCCATACAGGTTTCCCGTTTGCTGTTGCTCAGGTATTTGTCGTTCCTGATTCCGTCTTTGGCATCCTGTATGATGATGTGCACTTTGGCGCCTTTCATCATCAGATTGCGCGCCAGGCGCAGGACAATGTCGTAGGCATATTCGTCTTCGTGCAGCTCGACGGAACCGATCCGTCCGATTGCGCCGGGGTCGGGCCCTCCATGCCCGCTGACTAAATAGAAGCAGGCGCCTTTCAGTTCGGACGAGGTTACCTTGTAGGAAGCAAGCTCCTTGCCGAACAACGGTTCGTAGTTTGCCCGTTTGGCTGCAGCGACGGCGGCTTCCTTACCTTGTAAAGGCGGAAGCGTATATTTGACTCCCATCCGCAGGGTATTGCCTTTTCCTAATTTGCTTTTATTTAGCTCGATGAATTGCTTCTGATAGTCTGCGCCGGTGCGGTTGTGGCGTTTCAGGAAAAGAGCGATGCCTTCCCCTTTTTTCGGGAAAGCCTTCTCCTGAGCTTGTAACTGGTTGGCGCAAAGCAGGGTGATTAAAAGCGATAGTATAATACTAAGTTTGACCTTCATTGGTGTATAAATTACTAAACGTAGACAAAAATAGAATTTTTTCCTGGGATAATAAAATATGCTTGATTTTGTTTCATTATATTTGTCTGACTGTATGTAGTAATCGCAAATATATTATTAATATGATTGAATTACCCGAAGCTATTACGATTGGCCGCCAAGTGGAACAGACTCTTGCCGGGCGCTGTATAACAAATGTGTATGGTGCCACCCATTTGCACAAGTTTACTTTTTTCAGTGGAACTCCGGAGGAACTCCGTGATTCTTTAGTTGGAAGGACAGTTATATCTGCCGTAGGAAAGGGTATTTTTGTCGACGTTTGTATGGACGAAGATGTCTTTCTCTGTATTTCAGACGGGATCAATATGCGCTACGGGCGTCCGGGCGATCCGGTACCGTCGAAGTACCAATTGATGATTACGTTCGATGATGAGTCATACGTGAGCTTTACGACAAGTATGTACGGAAGTATTTCTGTTTTCCGCCATACGTTAGACAATAAATACCATACGCTGAGCCTTGAAAGCGTTTCTCCCTTGAGTGAACAGTTTGACGAATCCTTTTTCGAAGGGAAGCTGGCTGCCGAGCAGAAGAACATATCCGTAAAAGCATTCTTGGCGACGGAACAGCGGATTCCCGGACTTGGAAATGGCGTCTTGCAAGATATTCTCTTTAATGCGAAACTGCATCCGAAGCGTAAGATCCATTCCCTGTCCGATACGGATAAAGCAGCACTTTTCCATTCCCTCAAAAACACCTTGCAGGCGATGACCGACGGGGGAGGACGCGATACGGAGACTGACTTCTTGGGGAACAGAGGCCGCTACCGGTCTGTCCTGTCCAAGAATACATATACGTCCCCCTGCCCATGTTGCGGCGGAATCATATCCAAAGAGGCTTATTTAGGAGGCACGGTTTATTTCTGCCCGGACTGCCAGCCGCTCCATGTGTGAACCTTCATATTGTTAATGCAAGTTTCAGCCTTTCCAATCCGTCGGCCAGGGTTTTACGGGGGCAGGCGATATTGATGCGGATGAAATTCTCGCCCGCTTCGCCGTATAGGCTGCCTTCGTTCACCCATAGCTTTTCTTTATCGAGCAATGCGTGTGCGATATCTTGGGAGGATTGTTTCAGAACCGAGCAATTGACCCATACTAAATAGGTGCCTTCCAACGCCGTCACGGGATATTGCGGAAGATGCGCTTTGAAATACATTTTCAGGTAATCATAATTGTCGAGAAGGTAGCGTTTCAACTCTTCCAGCCATTCTCCGCCTTCGTTGTAGGCGGCCATCAGCGCTTCGACACCGAACGGATTTACGTCGCAAACTTCGTTGATGTTGATCGCCTTGTCTATCTTGGCACGTACGTCCGCATCGGCAGAAAAGATATTGGCAATCTGCAATCCAGCCAGGTTGAACGCTTTGCTCGGCGAAGTGCAAGTGACGGAATGCATCAGGAATTCTTCCGAGATCGAAGCAAAAGGAGTGTATGTATGTCCGGGAAAGACCAATTCGCAATGGATTTCATCTGCTACGACCCACACATGATGACGGAGGCAGATTTCTCCGATGTGCGTCAACTCCTGCCGTGTCCAGACTCTTCCTGCCGGATTATGCGGGTTGCACAACAGGAGCAGTTTTACTTTCGGATCAGCCGCTTTCCTCTCCAGGTCCTCGAAATCGATCCTGTAGGTCTCATTCTCATAGATAAGCGGATTGGTGATTATTTCGCATCCGTTATTTCGGATGGAGGAGAAGAAGCAATTATAGACCGGTGTCTGCACTAATATCCGGTCGCCGGGAACTGTCAGTGCTTTGATAACAGCCGAAAGGGCCGGGACGACACCTGTCGTATAGATGATCCATTCTTTCTCTATTTTCCAGCCGTGCCTCCGTCTGAACCAGTTTCCGATTGCATCATAATAGGCGGGAGGAACTTTCGTGTACCCGAAAATACCATGTTCCACCCGTTTTCGTAATGCTTCGATTACAGCGGGAGCCGTACGGAAATCCATATCGGCCACCCACATTGGCAGGATATCTTGATCCTCTGCCATATCCCATTTATAAGAGTTCGTCCCGCGACGGGGAATTATCTCGTCAAAATTATATTTCATTTGTCGAATGTATTAATTATCCCACAATTTCAATTCGCAGTTTCCGGGTGCTTTAATATTCTCGTCGATGATGATTTCACCATAACTTTCGGCTGTAATGCTGCCGCTACTTGGATTTTTCACACTATGCACGGGGCCGTTTATGGTTGCTTGCACGCTGCTGTATTCAAAACACAGGTCGGCATCGTCCGCCATTGTGCAGTTTTCCATAATCAGATTATGTGCATAACAGAGTGATTGCGTGCCGGAAATCTTGCAATTAACCAGGCGCAGGTTGTGCGAATGCCACCCCAGATATTCACCGTTCAGTTCGGAGTCATACACCGTCACATTCTCTGTGTTCCAAAATGCATCTTTCGAGTTGATGACCGCGTTCCGGATTTCTACGTTCTTACAATACTGGAAGGAATAGTTCCCGTTCTGGGAATAGTTCTTGATACGGATATTTTCGCCGTGCATAAACAGATAATCCGCTTTGTCGATCTGCACATTCTTCAGTTCGACGTTACGGCAGTGCCAAAAAGTTTCCAGTGCATTGGGGATTTGTACGTTTTCCAACTTTATCCCGTCCATCTCGCGAAACATTTTCGGAGCTTCCACTATCGTATTTGTCATTTGCAGGTTTCGGGAATACCAGAGTGCGGCGCGTGCGCCTTCCGTAAAGAGGCAGTTCTTGATGACAAATCCGTCATTGTGCCAAAAAGGATATTTCCCTTCAAAACGGCAGTTTACAGCGATGATATTACTACATTCCTTTAATGCGGATTCCCCCGTATGGATTATTACATTTTCCAGTTGAAGATCATGGGTGGCGAATAGGGGGCGTTCACCTCCGTATTCCCTGTTTTTAATCTGTTCCATTATTCAATTACTCATTATTAATTTATTTATTCCGGATATTCTTTAAAATGATATCCTGTTTTCTACATTGCAAATGTACACCGAAGCATTCTCTTGCTTTGTAGATAAATTACAGGTATTATTACCTATATTACTGATTATTGAAGGAGATTGTGTCGCACGTATTCTTGGTAGACAAATATAGTATTTATTACAGGATATTGCAATGTTTCTAACACGGAATTTACAATAACCCTCTTTTTGGCGGTTTTTCTATTTCGTCCGAAATCTTGATCGATTTTGGTTTGACTTTTTTCCATGTTTATCCCTTCCTGTCTGACAATAGGTGAATTGAGGTGCGCAGCCCGTTCCGAAAAGCATTCTTTTTGATTGCCGGAAGACGGAAACACCGGCAAAGTGATAAACCTTAACTCCCGGAGAATCGCCTGTAGCAAAACAAAGGCGGACTGCGTCTCAAATATGCAAGGAAAATTTCGGGAGCTTGTCGCCACGACGACCGTCTTCATCGCCCTCGCGACCGTCTTCATTGGAATGGCGACCGTCTTCATAGGGTACGGCGACCGTCTTCATGGCGATAAAGTACCTCGAAAATGAAATAAAGGTTGACTTCCCTGCTTAAAGACTCCCGGAAAAGAGTACAAAGTCCTTTTTTGAGGTCAAAAAAGCGGATTAACATTTGTTTGCTTTCAGGCCTTTTTTTTACCTGAAAAATGCGTTTTATACAATAAGCCCCCCGGGACAGTTGAAAGTTAAGAGGTGAAAGTTGAAAATTATAAGGGATCATATTTAAGAAATAGAAATTCGTATTTAAGAAAAAGTGAACTACCTCGTTCCCGCGCTCCGACGCGGGATCGCAAAATAGCCTGCGGCACGAGTAGAGATGTACAGGCATGCATCTCTACAGACCCATAAATCATCATTTACCAGTTTAGGATAAAACCTATTCCTTTGCGATCCCGCGTCGGAGCGCGGGAACGGGATAGTTCAATTCTGTCAAAATCAGAATTCCCGATGATCAGCCGGTGGTTAAGGGGGAGGGGGATAACTATTCTTTCCGATCTTCTGTTGTATATTTACCTTTTTAAAACAGAGGTGAATAGCTTATGGAAAAGAAAGATTTTTATGAATCGATGCGAAAGCAGGAAAGGAAGAAAAGGGAAGCCGGTGCGGAGAGTACCGCCGACTTATACCGGGCGGTACGGAACCGCTTCTTCCGCTTTTGCGGGAAGGAAGTGTTCTCATATAAAGATTTGAGGCCCCCGCAGGTGATAGATTTTATGTCGTCCCTGAGAAATGAAAGGCTGTGCGTAAATACGGTGAACAGTTATATCAGCTGCTTCCGGGCGATGTATAACAAGATTTGCCGGGAAATGCGCTACAGGCCGAAGATACACCCGTTTGAAGGGATACGGTTGAAACGTGAAGAGACGGCGAAACGTGCAGTGACGGTGAATGTGATGGAGGAGATAGCCCGTCTGAATTATAAAGACCATCCGGACCAGGCGCAGGCGGCGGGGCTTGCCTTGTTTTGCTTTATGGCTTGCGGGATGCCTTTTGTGGATCTGGTACATCTGACAAAAGATAATATCCGCGAAGGCGGTCGGATACTGACCTATCATCGCCAGAAAACGGGAACACTGATTCAGATCCGGATCAGTCCCGGCATGAAGTTTTTGATCGACCGCTACGCTGACCCGGCTTCCCCTTATCTGTTTCCCCTGTTGTCGGAGAATACCAGCCACGAGCAGTATAAAGCCATACTTGCCGTGCATAACCGCCGGCTGAAAGAGATTGGCGAGCGGCTGCATTTACCTGTCTCGATGACAAGTTATGTGTTTCGCCACACTTGGGCTTCGGAAGCCTATCGCCAACATATAGCCATAAATGTGATCAGCCAGGCCCTGGGACATACATCGGAGAAAATGACTCACCACTATCTGGCACGGCTCGACACCCGCGAGATAGGAAATGCCAATGATTTAGTAATTAATAAAGTAGAAAAATTGATAAGGAAAGAGAAAGTGCCCTTATTTATGATATAAGGAGAAATGGCTGTTTGTTCACTCTGTTACAACTATTTATATATTCGCCACGCCCCTTAATTCAAGAACTACGTTGCAAAGGTTGTAATAAAAAAGATGAAAAACAAGGGAAAATCTCACAATTTGGAAAAATAATCAAAGGCTATTGATAAAAATTCAGTCAATATCTGTTTTATAACCTGTCTGGAGAAGATATATCGAGATAAGGGTATAGGATGGACCGGAACTGTATTGCTTTTAACGAAGCTTGATTAACGATATAAAATAAAAGTTTCCCTACCTTTAAAATATCACTTCAAAAACAGAACAATTCTGTATGTTTAGGGGATTTCCCCTTTTCGCGTAAGCTCAAAAAACTGTCTGGAATTTTGTCTTTACCCTTATATCATAAATAAGGGTAAAAATTGTATTGGTAGTTCCCGCCTCACCAACGGGCAACTTAAATTTAAAATATTATGGTAACAGAAAAGATGATTTTGTTGACATTTGAAAAAGAGGTAGAGGGATCGAAGGAATTATAAGCACTAACCCTTAGCTTTTTCCTATCGACCTCTGCTTCGATATAGGAGTCGGCCTCTGTTTCGACATGAGTGCCGGCTCCTGCTTCGACACTTGGGGGATGTGTCAAAAGTAAGTTTTAACGCTTTAGCGTGTCATTGCGGGCTTGCCCCGCAATCTTATACTAAACTGATTTACAGCGATTAGGATGAAATGACTGGTGCAGTCATCCCGGACTTGATCCGGGACCGCCAGGACACAGACGCTATAAATAGGAGTTTTGACACATCCCATTATACCAACTAATAATTATTAAGAACTTATTTCAAATTAATTACTCACATTAAAAACTAAGCTTATGAAGCGAAAATTACACTTTTTGCTTGCCGTCAGTATAGGGTTGACGACAAGTGTCGGTTGGCTACATGCGGAGGGGATCAATTCTCTGACAACATTAAAGGCAGCCATTGAAAACGCCCAAGCTGGCACAACGATTACTTTAACCGGTGATATTACGGATGCAAACGCAGAAAGCGGATCGGCTATTACAATCAGTAAATCTTTAACGCTTGACGGAAAAGGCTTCACTATTTCCGGTACTGCATTACAGAACATTATGGTTGTTGACGGAACATCCGGTACTGTAAAATTAAAGGATCTGACATTAAAGAATGATCGTAAAGATGCCACGCCTGCTGATGGAAAAGGATATAACGATTTAACGGTATATCAACGAGGCAGCAGTACAGAGGTTTTGGTAACATTGGAGAATGTAAAGCTATTGGGTAACGGCGGCATTGGATTGGTTAACAATTCATCAAATGTAAATGCAACCGGATTGGTCGTTGGGAACCATATATGGGGTAGTGTCAATTTGGAAAATAAAAAAGATAACACTACTCCGGTTTTTACATTGGATAAAACAAGCCAGTTGAATGATCCGCTCCAGGTATGGGCTGATTATAAAGAAAAAGAAGATTGGTTTAAAGTTGAAGGCTGGAAAGGCTATCATTATTTTTATAAAATAGAAGATAGTAAATATGTTTGGAAGAAAACAGCCTGGACAAGCAAATATGATTCTGAAACAAAAACGGTAAAGGTAAATTCGGCAATTGAATTTCAGAATCTTTTGGCCGGTATGGTTAACGATGCTACTGCTCATTCAGAAGGCTTAGTAAAGACTATCTCTATCGAAAAAGACTTGGATATTAATGATTTGGTTATAGCTCAAAGTTCTATTGGCGCATTTCATGGTATCATTAACGTAAGGCAACCGGTAGTGATAGAAGGTAACGGTCATACAATTACAGGAAGTTTCAATGCTAAAGAAGGTGAGTCTTATTATTTACTGAAGTTTGACGGAAACTCAGCCGGTTCAACTGTTCAGAATCTGACTATAGACGGGGTGAATGCAACGGCTTTGGACTTGATTACAGGAACAACAGAAAATAGGGACTCAACTATTTATATCACGAACGTGAATCTATTTAACAATGCCGGTGGAGGATTGAATGTTAATGCAACAAAAGTCGTTGCTACAGATTTACATACGAAAGGTAATGGACATGCTGTCCGTATGACGGTAGATCGCAGTCGGGGGGGAGGATATGCTAATCCTCATTTTACGCTAAAAGGTAATAGCCAATTGGAAGAATCTGTAAAGATCGCTTATAATCCAAAGGAAAATCCGGACACTTATAAAACAGAGAGTGTTTATCCTGTATTAGTAAGAAGCATTAAACAGCGTCTCTCTTTTGTAAGCATTGAAACTCCGAATAGTCAAGATTGGGAAACTACTTGGCAGATGGCAAAACTAAGTTCCGGTTTCAAGGTTGCAAATGCAGTTTTGACTTGGACAAACGAACTGAATGAAACCGCACTTGCCGGTAAGAAACTGGCTAATATGACTGATGTCTCCGAACTGGACTCCTTGTTTACATATGGTGGTGCAACGGTGGATGGTATTGTCTGGACAGCTACTGGCGAACAGACGCTGACAAAAGATATAACGCTGGATAAGTCGTTTGCGATTGTTGGAAATGATAAGGCAAAGTGTGTTGTAGAGGGACATTGGACAATTGCTCCGAGTGATACAGCGGATATTGCCTTAACGAACCTGACTTTGACAGAGGCCAGCAGTGCAACAACTGCGATCATAACTTCGATGATCGATATCACAAAGCCTAAAATAAATTTGTCGTTGACAGGCCTTGATATTATTCCGGTCGCTCCGGGAACAAATGATAGAAGAGCTGCCATAACTTTGAAAAAAGAAGTTACGACTTCGACTATCGAGTTACAAAAAACGAATATTTCATTGACTAAAAATAGTCAGATCGGCTTGTTTAATGATGGTGGTTTTTGTAACTTCTCAATGACTGATTCTAAAATAGCATCTGATGATCATGTAAATACTTTGAATTCGATTAGATGTATTTTAACTCAGGGAGCTGATAATTCAACTTATACAATCAATGGATCTAAATTGTCGGTTGGTGATAATTATCATTATGCCATATGGATTAAATCTCCCAAACAACATTTCGTAATCAATGATTCAGAAATTTATGGATGGGCTGCTTTCTATATGCAGGGAGCTTGGTATAGTGAAAAAGGTGCTGATGAAATGACTTTGAAAGCAACTAATTCTTCTTTTACGGGCGTTGGAAAAGAAGGTAGTTCTAATGGCTTTGGGGTGATTGTTTTTGAGGCTACGGAACGTTCTGTTGTTGAAATGGATAATTGTGTTGTCACAAGTAAGATTACAGATAATACGAAAGATTATGGATTTATACCCCCTATCGTGTTTCAGATGGGTGGTGGAACGGGGGGGACTCAGCGTCCTTGTATGAAGCCAAGTGCCGATTGCTCCGTTTCATTAAAAAATTGTACCCTTCAGAATATGGCAGAAGCGACGACTCCTATTTTTGTTTCTTATGAAAATGTGTTGGATTCAAAAGCTGACGGATATATCGATTATAACAGAAACAAAGTGTCGATAGATTCAAACACTAAATTCTTGAATGCAGACGGTTCAAAAAGCATCTTGATTCAGAATGGTGATACGCTTCGTAGTGCAAGTAAGACATTGCCAAATGCTTTAGTTTATTTAAATGGCTCTGTAAAAAAAGTCGTGGCTTATCGAGGCGATGTCATCACAACCGAACTGACTGCCGCTAAAGCATTGACATCTTTAAATGCACAAGATGCAATGCCAACAGGATATAATGTTCCTGACAGCATTACTATTGTTTGCAAAGACGCTTACTTGGTTACAGGTGAAAAAGCCGCCAAAGCATTTGCAGATAAGGTATCGGACAAAGTCGTTTTCTATCTGAAGCAATCTGGTGATGGTTTACCTGTATTCTCAACCGTCGCAGCCGGCAATAACCGCATAAAAGTTTCAACCGACGTAACCTGGAACGATGCTAACAACGCCAACCGTTCCGTTGAGATCGCCGCCGGTGCAATCCTGACAATTAATGTGGCTATGCCTTTAGATACAGTCTTTATGGCAGAAGGTGCACAACTGATTGCTAATGCGGCTGTGACTGCAAAAGCTGTTCAGTTGGCTTATGGTGTGGAAAAGACTTGGAAGGCATTCGGGTTTCCGTTTGCAATTAACGCGGTGAAGAATCTGAAAGGTGAAGATGTCAAGACTGTTGCTTTTACCAATGACGGGCTTTGGACTGCCGGAATTGCAGATAAGGCTCCGACCTTTACTGTGACGGATGCTAATGCTGCTCCTGCCGCATCTTGTATCATTGCCGCAGATCAGGACAGTACGATTCTTGTTACTTCCAAAGCAGATAACAACGGCTTGATCTCTTTGTCTGCAAAGGCTGAACCGAATGCTCCGGTTGTAACAACAAAGGTAGATGGTGTTAACTTCCAGATCATCTCTAATCCCAACCTGTCCGATATGACGCTGACACAGACAGCTTATGTCCTGAGTGACGATGGAAAGACGTTTGATCGTATGGTTAATCCGACAATTAAGGCATTCCAGAGCTTTGTACTGGCTGATGAGGCAACGACAAGCACACTGCGTTCGTTGCGCATTGGTGATACGCCGACTGGCAATGAAATTGTTCCGGTGGAAGGTTACTTTGTGGAAACAGGACATGGAACGATCACGATCCATACGGCCGAACCTACGCAGGTTATCGTTGTCGATATGTTGGGACGTGTTCACTACAATGCCCGCGTAAACGATGGCGCACAGATCGCTGTTCCTGCCGGTATCTACGCTGTAAACAGACAGAAAGTAATAGTTAAGTAACAATTAAAACGATAGTAAATATGAAAAATATAAAATCCGTTATATCCCTCGCCCTCCTTGCAGTGGCCCCGACGATATACGCACAAAATATAGATACAAAAGCTGCGCCCGACGTCCCGACATTCTCGGTGACGCTGAATGTGACAAATAATGGGGGAGGACTCGACTCGGTATTCGTAAAGAAGACTATTGAAATAGATAAAGACAGTCTTATCCTCTCCGGCACTAATTCATTGAAGCTGACTTATGGAGCAACACCTTCTTTCCGCTTGAAAGCAAACAGACAGTATATGCTGGAAAGCTTTACGGTGAACGGAACAAAGGTTACGAATATGAATGAGAAGTTTAATGATCCTTATGAAGATGTCAACTCTTATACATATACCACTCCATCGGGAGGTTTGACAGAAAAGACCGATATCGTGATTAAATGGGTCGAGAAACCGGAAGTTAAATTGGAGATTTCTGGTACGGAGCAAACTGTAAGTGATAATGCGGCAACAATCACTGTGACAGCCGACGGTAGCTCTGTTAATCCTTTGAGCTACTATACAAATGCTGCTTGTAATGCAGAATCTAAAGCTGATGATGCTGCCAGAAAGAAAGCCGGTATTTTCTACATCCCGGTGAAAATTCCAGAAACAGCAACAAAGAAGGGTGTAGACAAAGTGATCACCATGACTGTCAACAACAAAAAAACATTAACAGCCTCTGGACAATCTTGCCCGGATGTTTGATAGAAGGCCAAACTTTGGCTTCGGCTTCCATTACGGGTGGCACTGTAACATCCGGCTCGACTGCTATCAAGGGTACTTGGGCATGGATGGATCCGAACACATTGGTGAAAGCCGGTGAATCAGGTAGTAATACGTATAAAGCGATCTTTACCCCGGATTCAGCTGCATTCTATAATACAACTACAGCCGATATTGGTATCAACGTCCGTAAAGTTGCCACAATCACTGTCAAGCAAACAACCGGTGGTACTGTCGTTATTGATAGCGCGACGGTGGACAATCGGTATATTGCGAAGAATGAAAGTTCATACACTACTTTTAAAGAGATGAAAGTAAAGGCTACGCCGAATGCCGGTTATAAATTTAAAGCATGGACGAGCCCTGCTTCTCCTACTATTTCAGGAGGTTCGGATGGAGCAGAAATTACTGTAGAAGGAACATTTACGCCGACAGGTGATGCCGTCATTTCTGCAACATTTGAAAAGGCGACACGTACAGTTAAATTGGCTAACGTTGATGGTGGAGCCGTTGAAGTATGGAATGGTACGAAGCAATTAAGTTTGACTGCAGGAGGCACAGCTGTTGAAGTCGGAAGCATCCTGACGATTAACGCTAAACCGGGAGTAAAAAACGGCAAAGACCAGGAAGTGGTGAAAGTCGGATATACATATACAGCACCTGCCAGTAAGGCTAACGATGCTCCAGCGACGGAAGCAACCAGTTTTACCGTAGGAGGAGCATCTGGCGGCAGTTATGAGATTACGGCAACTTTCCAGGATAAACCGGCTAACAAGTTTATGGTTAATGTCGCTCCAGCCAGTAATGGTGCTATTGTTTTAAAGAACGGAGAAAATACCGTTAGTCCTAACGCTTCATATAATGAAGGAACGGTTCTGAATGTGATCGCTGTGCCGAACAAAGGGTATCGGTTGAAATCCTTACGAGTTGATGGTAAGGATATCAAAGATAATTTAGTTACTGTAGATAATGAAGATCTAAGCATTTCTGCTGAATTTGAACTCGAAGAGTATCAGGTGACAGTTGACGACCTCGGTCGGGTTAAATTCTCAGGTGTTTCTACTCAGAAATATGAATATGGAAAAACGTTGAATATATCGGCTACGGTAAATGATGCGGATAAGTATAGATTGGCAGCAATCCTGGTTAACAACAAACCTGTGGAAAACAATAGCGACATTACAATAGAAGGTCTTGTCAATATCTCTGCCGATGTAAGAACGCTGTCGCCACTCTCGATCCTGAATCCGGAAGAGACGATTGTAACATACAACGGTAACGCACAACCGTATGTGGTAGAAACGGCCAACAAACTGGCAGGCTTCGAATTCTCTTATACGAACTCAAAAGGTGAAACGGTCGATGTCCCGTTAAATGCTGAGACTTATACAGTAAAAATTACCCGTCCGGCTGATGCCGTATATCAGAAGTTTGAGGCTAACCGGACACTGAAGATAGAACAGGCTAAACCGGGTATTTTGGATATTCCGGCAAAAGATCAGTCTGATCTTACAAATTGTACGACAGTAGCAGGAAGTTGGGATTTTGAAAAAGGAATGAAATCTGCAAGGAAGACGAAAGCCGGTGGGCCTACTTTTGTTGATGCTACTTTCACTCCGAAGGATGATAATTTATCTAAAATTGAAACTAAAGTATTTGAGACAGAAAAAGCTAAGGAGAGTGCAACAAAAGCAACAATCAGTGCAAGTGGAACTCATGGAACAGTCGGTTTCAAAAATGGAAATGCCGATATAAGTGCAGATCTTATCTATGTAGGCCAGACTATTACGCTTACGTTGAAAGCGGATGAAGGGTATTCTGTAGATTGGAGCAAAATTTCCGGCGTGACATTGGATACTAATCATTCATTCACAGTTGTAGATGGTTTAACCATAAATGCTGAAAATGCTTTTGTTGAGAAAGACGACGTTGCTGTAACAGAGAAACAAGAACTGATAGAGAAATCATATACATCCCAAATGATCGATGTCAGATCTGATTTCAGCGGCTTGTCAGATGTTGTTGGAACAAATGAATGGCAGTTTACTTATAAGAAAGAAGGTGCCATCGTCGAACCGATAAATGTCGGCACATATGATGTTTATGCCGCTTGTGCAGAAACAGAAGGACATAAGGCATTAGCTGCAACAAAAGTAGGAACTTTAAAGATTAATCCGGCAAAAATCGAGGCTGGAGGTGCGAATACAACAATCGTTTTACCGACTGCCAGTCCGGTACTGAAAGGCACGCTTCTTTCTGTTATTGGCTTGAATGGCGGTTATGTTGAAATGAATGGAATGCGCGTTGCCGGTTCGTTTGCATGGAGTGAAGATGAGCAGGTAAATGCAGCAAAAGAGTATGAGATAACTTTTACTCCGCACGATAACAATTATACTTCTGGTTTAAATAATCAGAAAGTATATGTCAGCTTGTCGGATGTCCAGATGTATAAGATGGGTGTGAAAATCGTGAATGGCGGTAGCGTATCGATTACCAAATCAGACGGTGCCGAGGTTAAGGAAGGAGATCTGATCCCGGCCGGTATGCAGTTGACAATTACTTCTAAGAGTGGTGTGATCGATGAAATTGCGGGAGATGGTTTGAGTGGTATCAGTGATAATAAAGATTCACAAGGTAAGTCATTGTATTGGACAGTTAAAACTCCAAGCAAAGACTTCACTATGACAATCACCTTCAAATCCGGCAGCGAAGGCGGTGGCACCGCGGGCGAAGGAACTGCCGTTACCGGTATCTCCCTTAACAAGACAACGCTTATGTTGCCGCGCCTGACTTCTGAAAAGTTAGTGGCTACTGTTACTCCGACCGGTGCAACTAAGAAAGATGTGAAGTGGACCAGTACGAATCCTGAGGTTGCGACGGTGGATGCCGACGGAACTGTGAAAGCAGTGAAATACGGACAGGCTACAATCATCGCAACAACTGTGGACGGTGGTTTCACTGCCATGTGTCAGGTGAATGTGGACTTTGCGACAGCTATCGAGAAGATCCTTTCCGAAAGTCTGGTTTACAGCCGCAACGGACAGATCATTATTGAACCGGCTGCTCCGGTAGAAATATCGATCATTAACCTCGGCGGACAAGTTATCTATAACAACTCCATCAGCAGTACAGTACAGGTACCTGCCAACAGTGGCATCTACATTGTCCGTATGGCTGCTGCCGGTAAAGCAACGACAACGAAAGTTATCGTCAGGTAAAGAAACCCTATATCGAGCTATGCGTTTCTCATAAAAGGGGAACATTTGATTCAAAGTGAAGAAAGGGAAGGACCGTGAGGTTCTTCCCTTTTGTATTAGTGCGAGGATAATATAAATGCTTTATTATAGGATATTTATTGAGAATGATTATCTTTGCAGAAAAGTGAACGACTATGGAAACAAGATTAACATTAAGACTCAATGAGTCAATAATAGAGAAAGCCAAAGAATATGCGCGGTCGCGGAATATTAGTCTTTCTAAAATGGTAGAACAATATCTGGATTCTATCGTCTCAACAAATGAAATTACTGGGAAACAAATAGAGTTGACTCCATTGGTGAAAGAACTGAGTGGAGTCATAAAGGTTTCTACAGATTTTGATTATAAAAAGGATTATTCAGATTATCTTGAAAAAAAATATCAATGAAAGATATATTTTTGGATACGAACATTGCGATAGATCTATTGTCTGAGCGTGAACCTTTTTATACCTCCGCTGCTATTCTTTTTACTTTAGGAGATAGAAAGCAAGTGAAATTATATATTTCATCGTTATCTTTTTCAACTATATTTTATTTATTGCGTAGGCAGATGGGAACAACGAAAGCGATGGAAGTACTGTGTCGTTTTAGACAGTTGGTACATGTGTTACCAGTGAAGGAAACAACCGTAGATAAAGCTTTAAATTCTGATTTTACTGATTTTGAAGATGTAATACAGTACTATTCTGCCATTGAAAATAACATCAAAACGATAATAACCCGTAATGTAAAGGACTACAAGGCTTCAAAGGTTCCGGTTATAACTCCAGATGAGTTTTTGAGAAGTGTTTAATATATAAGGCTTATTTTTCGTTTTAGTAAAATAGTTGACTCTTTTATTGTCTTATTCCGAAAAATGTATATATTTGCGGCAGTCCATGCACTTAATGTAAGGTGTTGGTTTTAAACTATTGTAATATGCTCGTTAAATCTTATAGACGGCTGTTCAATTGCCTGATTGCTTGACAGGCAGTTCTTCTCTTCTCCCTTTTACTACTTCCCGGTAGAAGATCAATTTTATTTTATGTACTTATAAACACAATGTCGTTGGCTGTTGCCAGCGAAAAGCCTTATATAAATATGACAACAATCACAGCTCAGCGTGCACCGCATAGTGCCTCGAATTTTGCCCCTGCAGTAGAGGCAAATGCTTATGGAATGAACGACCGGATCAAACGTCTTCGTCAGGAAACGTTCGATGCCGAGCCCTCCTTGTCTATTGAACGCGCCTTGATAGAAACCCGTTTCTATCGAGAAACTACGGAAAGTATCCGATTCCGATTCTCCGGGCCATGAACTTTTATGAGATATGTAAGCAAAAGACAATCTATATCGGTAAAGACGAACTGATCGTAGGGGAACGCGGACCGAAACCTAAATGCGTACCGACTTTCCCCGAACTGACCTGCCATAGCGTAGAGGATTTGCATGTCCTGAACACCCGCGAACTGCAACGTTATACGATCAGCCAGGAAGATATCGATACCTATGAACGCGAAGTGATCCCTTACTGGAAAGGGCGTACGCAGCGGGAACGGATTTTCAGCCATGTCCCGCAAGAATGGAAAGATGCGTATGAAGTCGGTATGTTCACCGAATTTATGGAACAACGCGCTCCGGGGCATACGGCTCTGGATGGCAAGGTCTATCGATATGGCCTGTTGGACTTGAAAGAGCGTATCCAAAAGGAACTCGACAATCTCGACTTTATGAATGATCCCGAAGCAACCGACAAACAGGAAGAGTTGACCGCTATGTCTATCTCCTGTGATGCCGCTATCCTGTTAGCCGAACGGCATGCAGACCTGGCCGACGAAATGTCGTTGACGGAGGCAGACCCGAAACGGGCCGCCGAACTGCGCCGTATCGCCGAAGTTTGCCGATGGGTACCGGCTCACGCTCCGCGTAATTATTGGGAAGCGATCCAGATGTATTGGTTTGTTCATTTAGGGACGATTACCGAGCTGAATGGTTGGGATGCCATGAATCCGGGTCATTTCGACCAGCATCTGGCCCCTTTCTATGAAAAGGATATTGCCGACGGTACGTTGACGCGTGACGGGGCGAAAGAGTTGATGTCCTGTTTCTTTATTAAGGTAAACAACCATACGGCTCCTCCCAAAGTAGGCATTACGGCTAAGGAAAGCGGTACTTATAACGACTTTACGAACCTGAATATCGGCGGCGTGAAATCCGATGGCAGTGACGGTGTGAGCGAAGTCTCCTACATCATGCTCGAGACGATAGAAGAGCTGCATATCCTGCAACCCGGCAGTGCGATTCATATCAGTGCCCGTACGCCCGAACGTTTCCTGCGTGCCGGATGTAAGGTGATCCGCCAGGGGCATGGTTATCCTTCCGTGTTCAATCCGGATGTGTATATCCAGGAATTGATGCGCCAGGGGAAATCCCTGCAGGACGCGCGTGAAGGCGGTTGCAGCGGCTGCATAGAAGTCGGGGCGTTCGGTAAGGAGGCTTACGTGTTGACGGGGTATCTGAACGTGCCGAAGATTTTAGAGGTGACATTGCACAATGGCGTCGATCCGGTTTCCGGCCGTAAGGTAGGGTTGGAGACGGGCGATCCGCGCAGCTTTGCCGGTTATGACGAGTTGTACGCCGCTTTTATGAAACAGGTCCGTTACTTCGTGGACATGAAAGTCCGCGTCAGCAACTACATAGACCGTATGTTTGCCAAATATGCGCCTGCCACTTTCCTGTCTCTCTTTATTGATGACTGTATCGCAAAAGGACGTGATTACTATAACTGCGGTCCGCGCTATAACACGACCTATATCCAATGCACCGGCCTCGGCACGATTACCGACAGCTGTCTACGTTGAAGAAACATATATTCGAAGATAAACGCTGGTCGATGGACGAGTTGTTGAAAGCGATGGCAAACAATTTCGAAGGAGCTGAAGCGATGCGGCAGATGATTCTGAACCGTACGCCATTCTTCGGCAATGACGATGAATATGCCGACAGCATCGCGGTTAAGGTATTCGATGACCTGTATGATACGATCGAGGGCAAGCCGAATACGAAAGGCGAATGTTTCCACCTGAATATGTTGTCAACGACCTGCCACGTGTATTTTGGCAAGGTGATGGGAGCTACCCCGAACGGACGTTTGGCCGGACGGGCGATCTCGGACGGTACTTCTCCGTCGCATGGTGCCGACACGCACGGACCGTCGGCCGTGATCAAATCGCTCGGCAAGTTAGATCAGGTGAAGAGTGGCGGAACGTTGCTCAACCAGCGTTTCCTTCCGAGCCTGTTGAAGCGGGAAGAAGATATCTCCAAGCTGTCCTCCCTGATCCGCAGTTATTTTGCTTTGGGCGGGCATCATATCCAGTTTAATATTGTCGATACGGAGACGCTTTATGCTGCTCAGAAATGTCCGGAAGATTACCGTGACTTACTGGTCCGCGTTGCCGGTTACAGCGATTATTTCAACGATATGAATGCCGATCTGCAGGCGGATGTGATTATGCGGACGGAACAGGAAGCGTTTTAATTGACAATTGACAATTAACAATTGATAATTAAAGATGCTGGTTTTTGATATAAAGAGATATGCGATCAATGACGGGCCGGGCATCCGGATTACGATCTTTATGAAAGGATGCCCCCTGTCGTGTGTGTGGTGCCATAATCCGGAAGGGCTTTCCAGCCGAAAAGAGAAGCTCTATACGAAGAAGAAATGCATCGGTTGCCAGACCTGCGTAAAGGCTTGTCCGGAGCAGGCGCTGACGTTGACGCCGGATGGAATTGTGACGGATCGCACGCGTTGCACGCTTTGCGGGACCTGTGCCGAAGTCTGTCCGGCTTTGGCAATGGAGATATCCGGCACGGAGTATTCAACCGATGCGTTGATGAAAGAGATAGAGAAAGAAACGGTCTTTATGGACCGGTCGGAGGGAGGCGTCACGTTTTGCGGTGGAGAACCGCTGTTGCATCCGGAGCCACTCCTCGAACTGTTGCGCCGTTGTGGCGAACAGGGCATCCACCGGGCTGTCGACACGACGTTGTTTGCCCGGCCCGAGGTCGTACGGGAGGTGATGGATAACTGCGAGCTGTTCCTGGTCGACCTGAAACAGATGGATTCGGCCAAGCACAAGCATTTCTGTGGCGTACCGAACGAGCCGATACTCGCCAATCTCCGGATGATAGCCGAAGCGGGACATGATTTTTACCTGCGTATCCCATTGATAGAAGGAGTGAATGCGGACGAAGAGAATATAACCCGCAGCGCGGAGTTTTTAGCGTCCCTTCCCTGGAAACACCGGACGGTGAACCTGCTGCTATATCATGATATAGGGAAAGGGAAACATGAGAAGTTAGGAACGATCTATAATCCCGGGCATTATGCTTTCGCTACGCCATCGGACGAGACTGTTGAACGTTGCCGCGGGATATTTGCCGGTTACGGGATCGAGACGGCGATAGGAGGGTAGTTTATTATTTGTGCGTGCACCAGAAGCTTTAACTTAGGTTTCATTCCGTTTAACACAACAACTCTTTACCCTGTTGTGTTTCATTATCAATTTTATTAACGCCAAAAAATTGATATATATGGAATGGTTTGCCAATTTGCTCCGGCATTATCCGGAGCTTGCTATCTTTCTCACCTTGGCCTTCGGCTTCTGGATCGGTAAGTTTAAGATTAAAAAGTTTACGTTGGGGACGGTCACCAGTGTGTTGTTGGTCGGTGTCCTGATCGGACAATTACATATCGATATAGGTGCTCCGTTGAAATCGGTTTTCTTCCTGCTGTTCCTGTTTGCCGTCGGCTATAGTGTCGGCCCGCAGTTCTTCCGGGGATTGAGGAAGGAGGGATTGCCACAGGTTCTGTTTGCGGTCGTTATGTGTCTGTTCTGTCTGATCGCTCCTTTTGTTCTGGCTAAGATCATGGGCTATTCGGCTGGCGAGGCAGCCGGTCTGTTAGCGGGTTCGCAAACGATCTCCGCCGTGTTAGGGGTGGCGGAAGATACGATTAATCAATTAGGGATACCGGATGCCGACAAAACGAGTATGATCAACGTGATGCCGGTGGCCTATGCCGTCTCTTACATTTTCGGAACGGCAGGTTCCGCCTGGATTATGAGCGATGTGGCTCCCCGTCTGTTAGGCGGGATTGAATCGGTCAAGAAGGCCTGTCGCGAACTGGAAGCGAAGATGGGGACCGACGACGAGAGCGAGCAACCCGGTTTTATGCCTGCCGCCCGTCCGATCACATTCCGGGCTTACAAGATCAGTAACGATTGGTTCGGTGCCGGTAAGACAGTCAAGGAACTGGAAGATTACCTGGAAGAGCAGGGCAGACGCCTTTTTGTGGAACGGGTGCGCATCGACCATGTGATCCGTGATGCAAAACCGGATCAAATGCTTCTGGAAGGCAATGAGATCGTGTTGAGCGGCCGTCGCGAGTTTGTGATTGGCGAGGAGAATTGGATTGGGGACGAAGTGAACGATATCGACCTGTTAGATTTTCCGGCGGAGACATTACCAGTGTTGGTTTCCCGCAAGAAATTCGCAGGCATGACAGTCGCCAAACTCCGCAAACAGCCGGTTATGCACGGCGTCAGTATCAAAAGCATCAAGAGGGCGGGCGTCAGCATCCCTGTGTTGCCTGCTACCCGGATCGATCCGGGCGATATGCTGGAACTGGTCGGTACGAAACTGGAGGTAAACGCTGCCGCCGATACGTTAGGCTATGCCGACCGTCCGACGAACCAGACGGATATGATCTTTGTCGGGCTCGGTATCTTCCTGGGAGGCGTGGTCGGTTCGTTAGCCATCCATTTCGGAGGAGTGCCCATCAGTTTGAGTACGAGCGGCGGTGCGCTGATAGCCGGACTGTTCTTCGGTTGGCTACGTTCGAAGCACCCGACCTCGGGCGCATTCCGGAGCCATCACTCTGGGTGTTGAATAATGTCGGACTGAATATGTTCATTGCGGTTGTCGGGATTACCGCCGGCCCCAGCTTTGTCACCGGGTTGAAGGAAGTTGGAATCAGCCTCTTCTTTATCGGGGCATTGGCTACGGCTATCCCGTTGCTTGTCGGTGTACTGTTGGGAAAGTATGTTTTCAAGTTTCACCCCGCCATCACGTTAGGCTGTACCTCCGGTGCCCGTACCACAACGGCTGCCTTGGGAGCCGTCGAAGATGCGGTCGAAAGCCAAACACCGGCATTAGGCTACACGGTCACGTATGCTGTCGGCAATACGCTTCTGATCATCTGGGGTGTTGTTATTGTCCTTTTGATGACCTGATTTATCTGTGTGTAGAGACGCACGGCCGTGCGTCTCTACCAAATACATAATATATTCATTAATTTATTCCTTATGCAACACAAAATCACTCGTGAATACGAAAAGAAGATGTCGGAGATCAGCCCGTTCGAGCTGAAGAATATCCTGATAGAGCTGGCGGACGAGAGCGCCCGCAAAAGTACCCACATCATGCTGAACGCCGGACGCGGCAATCCGAACTGGATCAGCACCGTCCCCCGCGAAGCCTTCTTCCTGCTCGGGCAGTTCGGGTTGGAAGAATGTGCCCGGAGCACTGAGTTTAGCGAAGGGATGGTCGGCATTGCCGGCGTCCCCGATAAGAAACGCATCGCTTCCCGTTTCACCCAATTCCTGGTTAAACACGCCGGCTCTCCCGGTATGGCGCTATTGAAAGATACATACGATTATCTGGTGAATGAAAAGGGAATTGATGAAAACGACTTGGTGCACGAATGGGCGGAGGGAGTCATCGGTGACCAGTATCCCGTTCCCGACCGCATCCTGAAATATACGGAAGTCCTTGTCGAAGACTACCTGAAACAGGAACTATGCAATAACCGCCCGCCGAAAGGACGGTTCGATCTCTTTGCGACAGAAGGAGGGACGGCTGCCATGTGTTATATCTTCGATTCCCTCCAACAAAATTTCCTGCTGAACCGCGGAGATAAGATCGTTTTGTTTGCCCCGGTATTCACTCCCTACATAGAGATTCCGGAACAAGCCCGCTACCTGTTCGATGTAACCGAAATCCATGCTTGTAAAATGACCCATGAGGGCTATCACACCTGGCAATACCTGGAAAAAGACCTCGACGTCCTGAAAGATCCCGCCGTCAAGGTGCCTTCCTTGTCAATCCGAGCAATCCGCCTTCGTACGGACTGACGCCGGAGCTGATGCAGCGCATCGTCGACATTGTCCGACACGATAATCCCAATCTGATGATCATCACGGACGATGTCTATGCTACATATATCCCGGACTTTCGTTCCATCATGGCAGAACTGCCCGAGAACACCCTTTGCGTATATTCCTTCTCCAAATATTTCGGAGCGACAGGTTGGCGCCTGGCCGTTATCGCCCTGCATGAGAATAATATTTACGACCGGATGATCAAGGAGTTGCCGGCAGAACGCCAGGAACAGTTGAAGAAGCGTTACAGCAGCCTCTCCCTGCATCCGGAAAAGATACGCTTCATCGACCGCATGGTTGCCGACAGCCGCCAGGTCGCATTGAATCATACCGCCGGACTCTCTTTGCCGCAACAAACACAGATGGCCTTGTTCGCCTCGTTCTCCTTGTTAGATCACGAGAACGCTTATAAGAAAAAGATGCAACAGGTCATACACGACCGCCTGCACACGCTTTGGGAGAACACCGGCTTTGTCCTGCTCGACGATCCGCTCCGGGCAGGCTATTACAGCGAGATCGATATGCTGGTCTGGGCGAAGAAGTTCTACGGAGACGGCTTTGTGAAGTATCTGCAAGAGAACTACGAGCCGGTCGACGTCGTATTCCGGCTTGCGCAGGAAACCTCTTTGGTGCTGCTGAATGGCGGCGGGTTCGATGCGCCGGAATGGTCCATCCGTTGCTCGCTTGCCAACCTGAAGCGGGAAGATTATGTCCGTATCGGGCAGGGGATCGCCTCCATCCTGCACAGTTATGCGGCTAAATGGAAAGAGTCGTTGGAGAAATAAATAAAGTCATTGAACAAAACAGATTCCCGCCACGTTCTATTAATAGACGTAGCGGGAATCCCTGTTTATAGATATCCTTTATCAGGCCATAGAAATTATTGACTGAAAGGTATCTGTTTATATACTATTTTTACAACACTTACATGATTAACAATTAAAACGAATAGATATGGTGTACGACATTGACATGCTGAGAAGCTTTTATTCTAATTTCCCGAAACGGGTGGATGCCGCCCGTAAACACCTTGGCCGCTCGTTGACCCTGGCTGAAAAAATCCTATATGCACATCTGTATAATGAATCGGATATCCACGCATACCGTCGCGGTGAAGACTATGTGAACTTCCGGCCGGACCGTGTGGCGATGCAGGATGCTACCGCACAGATGGCGTTGCTCCAGTTTATGAATGCAGGAAAGTCCAAGTCGGCTGTTCCCGCTACCGTTCACTGTGATCATCTGATTCAAGCGAATATGGGTGCTAAGACCGATATTGCCACCGCTACGCAAAGTAACAGCGAGGTCTATGACTTCCTGAAGTCCGTCTCCGACAAATACGGCATCGGTTTCTGGAAACCGGGAGCCGGAATCATCCATCAGGTCGTGTTGGAGAATTATGCATTTCCCGGAGGCATGATGGTGGGAACCGACTCGCACACACCGAATGCAGGCGGCTTGGGAATGATCGCCATCGGAGTGGGAGGCGCTGACGCCGTCGACGTGATGACCGGCATGGAGTGGGAATTGAAGATGCCGAAACTGATCGGCGTCAAGCTCACCGGCAGTCTCAGCGGATGGGCCTCGCCGAAAGACGTGATTTTGAAATTAGCAGGGATTCTGACTGTGAAGGGCGGCACGAATGCCATCATCGAATACTTCGGCCCTGGAACGGCCTCCCTCTCTGCAACCGGAAAAGCGACAATCTGCAACATGGGAGCCGAGGTAGGAGCCACGACTTCCCTCTTCCCCTTCGACCTAAATATGGCCACTTATCTGCGTGCTACGGGACGCGACAGCGTAGCCGAATGGGCAACCGCCATCTCCGATGACCTGGAAGCCGATATGGACGTAAAGGCACAGCCGGACTCCTTCTACGACCGCGTGATTGTCATCAACCTCTCCGAGTTAGAGCCGCATATCAACGGCCCGTTCACGCCGGATGCCGCCACGCCGATATCCGAGTTTGCCGCAAAGGTAAAAGAAAACGGCTGGCCCCGCCGGATGGAAGTGGGGCTGATCGGTTCTTGTACGAACTCTTCCTATCAGGACCTTAGCCGCGCCGCCTCGATTGCCCGACAGGCTGCTGACGACAAGATTCCGGTAGCCGCCCCGTTGATCATCAACCCCGGGTCCGAACAGATCCGCTATACCGCCGAGCGCGACGGCTGATCGGAGATTTCGAGAAGATCGGCGCCACGATCATGGCGAATGCCTGCGGTCCGTGCATCGGACAATGGAAACGGCATACCGACGATAACACCCGCAAAAATTCCATCGTTACCTCCTTTAACAGAAATTTCGCCAAACGTGCGGATGGCAATCCGAACACGCATGCTTTTGTCGCTTCCCCAGAACTGACACTGGCGCTGACCATCGCGGGAGACCTTTGTTTCAACCCGCTGACCGATACCTTAAAGACTGCCGACGGCCGCGAAGTCAAGCTGAAAGAACCGGAAGGAACGGACTTTCCGCCAAACGGCTTCGACGTGAAAGACAAAGGCTATTTAGCTCCGACCGGCGGTAACATCGAAGTCGCAATCAATCCCGGATCAAACCGCCTGCAGGCCTTGAAGCCTTTTGCCGCCTGGGACGGAAAGGACCTGATCGATATGCCGCTCCTGCTGAAAGCCGAAGGCAAATGCACGACCGACCATATCTCGATGGCCGGCCCCTGGCTTCGCTTCCGCGGACATTTAGAAAACATTTCGGACAATATGCTGATGGGAGCCGTGAACGCTTTTACAGGAAAGACAAACAGCGTGCTGAACCAGCTGACCGGTGAATATGAAGCCGTCTCCGCCGTTGCGAAACTGTATAAATCGAAAGGCATCTCCTCTATCGTCGTAGCGGAAGAAAATTATGGGGAAGGCTCTTCCCGCGAACATGCCGCCATGGAACCCCGTTTCCTGAATGTGAAAGCAATCCTTGCCAAAAGTTTTGCCCGCATACATGAAACGAATCTGAAGAAACAGGGAATGCTCGCCCTCACATTTGCCGACAAGCATGATTATGACAGGGTACGCGAAGAAGACAAGATCTCGATCATCGGCCTGAAAGATTTTGCTCCCGGCCGCCCATTGACTGCCATTCTCTACCATGCCGACGGCACGGAAGAATCCTTCGCCGTCAATCATACCTATAACGACTTACAGATAAAATGGTTCAAAGCAGGTTCGGCGTTGAATACAAATAAACAGTTAAGCATATGAACAGAATAACAAAAGAAAACGGGCGCCTGGTCGTTCCCGATCAAGTAACGATCCCCTTTATCGAGGGTGACGGCGTCGGCGCCGAGATCACCCCGATCTGCCAGCGCATTGTCAACGAAGCGATCGGCCGTGCCTATGGCGGACAGCGGGCAATCGAATGGAAGGAAGTGTTGGCGGGTGAGAAAGCTTTTAAGCAAACCGGTAGCTGGCTGCCCGACGAGACGATGGACGCCTTCCGCCGGTACATGATCGGGATCAAGGGACCGCTCACGACACCCATCGGCGGTGGTATCCGTTCGCTCAACGTTGCCCTCCGGCAAACGCTCGACCTGTACGTCTGCCTGCGTCCCGTGCGTTGGTTCCGTGGGGTAGAGACGCCTATCAAAGCGCCGGAAAAAGTCGATATGTATATCTTCCGCGAGAACACCGAAGACATCTATGCCGGTATCGAATGGCAGCAGGGGACGCCCGAGGCCCGCAAATTTCTCCGCTTCTTAACCGAAGAGATGGGCGTGACGAAGGTCCGTTTTCCCGAAACCTCCTCGTTCGGTGTGAAACCGGTTTCTGTGGAAGGAACGGAACGTCTGGTCCGCGCCGCCATCGAGTTTGCCATCACGAACCATCTGCCAAGTGTCACGTTAGTACACAAAGGCAATATCATGAAGTTTACCGAAGGTGGTTTCAAACTCTGGGGCTACGCGTTGGCTGAACGCGAGTTTGCCGACAAGACATTTACCTGGCCCCAATATGAGAAAATCAAGAAGGAGCGGGGAGAAGACGCCGCCGCAGCCGCTCTTTTGGAGGCGGAAGCAGCCGGACGGGTTGTCATCAAGGATGTGATAGCCGACGCTTTCCTGCAGAACACCCTGCTGATTCCGGAAGAATATTCCGTCATCGCCACGTTGAACCTGAACGGCGACTATGTCTCCGACCAGCTTGCGGCAATGGTTGGCGGCATCGGCATCGCTCCGGGAGCCAATATTAATTACGACAGCGGTTACGCCATCTTCGAGGCAACCCACGGGACAGCGCCTAACATTGCCGGTAAGAACGTCGTCAACCCCTGTTCACTTCTGCTCTCCTCCGTCATGATGCTGGAATATATGGGCTGGAACGAAGCCGGACGGTTGATCACCGCCGCACTCGAACACGCTTTTACCGAGGACGGGCAACACATGACCTGGCACGTTTTATGCCGAACGGTCATTCACTCGGAACAAGAGAGTTCGGAGAATATGTAATGTCGATACTATAAAGCTGTCGGTAATTTCCGTAAAACACGTTTTATAGTGCAAAAGTACGTGCTTTCATACCGTAAAACACGTTTTACAGAGCAAAAGTATATGCTTTCATATCGTAAAACATGTTTTACAGTGCAAAAGTATATACTTTCATACCATAAAACGTGTTTTACAGTACTAAATCGCGTGACATAGCACTATAAAACGTGTTTTACGGATAATGCAATAAGTTTTTTATAATATGAATGCAATTTAAATTTACTACGATGAAAAAGGAATATATCATTTACAAACTGTCTGACGCATCCAAAGAGGCTTGCAAAATAGACAACGATTTGTTTCCAAAATACAATGTGAAGCGCGGGCTTCGTAACGAAGACGGTACGGGTGTACTGGTAGGTCTGACAAAAATAGGTAACGTTGTCGGCTACGAACGCCTGCCGGAAGGTGGCTTGAAAGCAATCCCCGGAAAACTCTTTTACCGCGGATACGACGTGGAAGACATCGCGCATGGTCTGATCAAGGAAAAACGTTTTGGTTTCGAAGAGGTTGCCTACCTGCTCCTGTCCGGGAAGCTTCCCGACAAGGAAGAGTTGGCTGGTTTCAGGGAACTGATCTGCGACAGCATGCCGCTCGAACAGAAAACGAAGATGAACATCCTCGACCTCGAAGGACAGAACATCATGAACATACTGGCACGCAGCGTGCTCGAAATGTACACTTTCGATCCGAACCCCGACGACACGTCGCGCGACAACCTGATGCGCCAGTCGATCGAGCTGATCTCGCGCTTCCCGACCATCATCGCCTATGCCTACAATATTTACCGTCACAGCCAGCAGGGCCGTTCACTGCATATCCGCCACCCGCACGAGAACCTGTCGATTGCCGAGAACTTCCTCCATATGCTCAAGAAAGACTTTACCGACCTGGAGGCACGTACACTGGACCTGTTGCTTGTCTTGCAGGCTGAACACGGCGGCGGTAACAACTCGACTTTCACTGTCCGCGTGACCAGTTCCACCGGTACGGACACCTATTCATCCATTGCCGCCGGTATCGGTTCGTTGAAAGGCCCGTTGCATGGAGGCGCCAATATTCAGGTAGTCGATATGTTCCACCACTTGAAGGAAAACATCGCCGACTGGAAGAACATCGACGAGATAGATACTTATTTTATGCGGATGCTGAATAAAGACGCGTATAACAAGACCGGTTTGATCTACGGTATCGGCCATGCCGTCTATACGATCTCCGATCCCCGTGCCGTCGTCCTGAAAGAGTTGGCACGCGATCTGGCAAAGGAGAAAGGGCGCGAAGAAGAGTTTGCCTTCCTCGAATTGCTCGAAGAACGCGCCATCGAATGTTTCGCTAAGCATAAGGGAACGAAGAAACGCGTCTCTTCGAACGTCGATTTCTATTCCGGCTTCGTTTATGAAATGATCGGGCTGCCGCAGGAAATTTACACGCCGTTGTTCGCCATGGCCCGTATCGTCGGCTGGACCGCCCACCGCATCGAAGAACTGAACTTCGAAGGAAAACGCATCATCCGCCCGGCTTACAAGAATGTACTCGAAGAGCAAACTTATACGCCGATTGCCGAAAGGTAAACGCTGTATGTACGACCGTATGTTAAAGTTTCATTTATAGCGTCTGTGTCCTGGCTGGCTTGACCCGCCATCTCATACTAAACTGGTTTACAATGATTAGTATGAGGTTGCGGGTCAAGCCCGCAATGACACGCTAAAGCGTTAGGACTTACTTTTGACACATCCCGCAATGACATGCTAAAGCATTAAAACTTACTTTAGACATATCCCGTCATGGTATTGATGCTATAAAAATTAATCTTTAAGAAGGAACGGCATTACAAGAGATTGATGCCGTTCTTTTTTATATATTCCTCTATAAACGCCTCCCGGTAACTGTTGCCGATCGCAATTTCGTATTTCCCGATAAAGACATCATTATTGTCGAACGACTCGATATGCGTCGTGTTGACGATATAAGACTTGTTTATCCTCAGAAAGGTGTTATGCGGGAGCAGCTCGTTGATCGACTTCAGGCTCATCCGGGTAATGATGCGTTGGTCGACAGTCTGTATCACGACATAATCTTTCAGCCCTTCAACGAAAAGAATGTTCCGGAAGAAGATTTTGAAGAAGCGCCGTTCGGCTTTCACGAACATACAGTCGTCTATCACCGATTCGATACTGCTGCTTGGCGTCTCCACTGTCAGCAGGCGATGATAGGCGACAGCTTTTTCCACCGCCTTCCGGAAACGTTCCTGTTCGATCGGTTTGACGAGGTAGTCGATGGCATCCACTTCATAACTATCCAACGCATATTCGATGTAGGCGGTCGTGAAGATCACCAGCGTGTTGCGGTGGATCGTGCGGGCAAAATCCAATCCATTGATACCCGGCATCTTAATATCCAGAAAGACCAGGTCGACCGGATGTTGTTGCAGGAACAGCCCGGCTGTGGCGGCATCGCCAAAGCTGCCTGCCGGATGTAATGCAGGGGTTTCCTGTATCAGCAATTCGATGGCTTTGCGGCCTAACGGTTCATCATCTACTATAATGCAATTCATAATTTTATTTGTAAATCGATTGTATATGTTATCTTGTTTTCTTCTATACGCAGCGTATGGTCCTTCCCATACAGGAGTTGCAGACGCCGTTTGATATTGGCAAGCCCTAAGCCTCCGTCCCGCTTTTCCTCCTGACTGAAAGTAGGCTTTGAATTGACGCATATAAACTGCAGGCATCCTCTTTCCACCCTAAAAAGGAGATGGACATACGAGAGATTGCAGTTATCGTTGTTGTGCTTCACCGCGTTCTCCACAAACGGTATCAGCAGGAGCGGAGGGAGCGATACTTCTTCGACCGGACCTTCGCGGGTGATGATAAAATTGAAGTTATCCCGTCTCAACTTTTCCAGATTGAGGAAATCGGTCAGGAAATGAATCTCATCTTCCAGCCGGACGGACACTGCGTTGCGGTCGTTCAGCTGATATTTTAGCAGTTCATTCAGCTTGCGAAGGACTTTCGCTGCCTCCTCCGGATTTTCCTGCGTCAGCACATTGGCATTGTTCAACATATTGAAGAGAAAATGCGGGTTGATCTGGTTCTTCAGCTGTTCCAGTTCCGACTGCATCGTGGTTTCTTCCAGCTCCCGTATCTCCTGTTCATAAATGACCCAATGCTGGAAAAGCAGAATGGAAGTCGTACCGGCAATCGTCAACGCCAGCGAAAAGACCGAAGAAAAGAAGTTCAGGATAATGATCGACCAATCCGCTTCCTGTAAATTCTTTTGAAGATCATTGTTCGAAATCAATTGCAGGCATATAACCAACAGGATGGTCATAAAAACCACCGCCGCCATCATCATCAGATAGGAAAAGAACCGGTTCCTGAACAACAAGCGCGGAACCAATATATACACGTTTGCATAGATCGGTATCAGAAATACCGCCATCAAAAGAGAGCCGACAATGGGATGATCTCCGAAGGGATATTCGTTATAGAAATTTGCAATTGCCATAATAAGGCTCACTGCCAACAGTAAAGAGTGGCGGAGGATATGGTATTTACGGCTGATCAGAAGGTCCACGATTGCATTCATCGGCTTAGAGTTAAGTGCATATTAATCCTGTTTTCCGTATCGCCTTGTACTTCTTCTAAGGAGTATTTTTCGTATAACAGTTCTAACCGGCGGCGGATATTATCGAGCTTGGAAATATCGCGATGCCGGACGGAACTGGCACAGCTGAATAGGAGTTCTCCTTTTTCCACCCGGAAGGCCAGATGGATGTAGTATTCTTTCTCTATCCGTTCGCTTTGATAGATGAAATATTCGACGAACGGGATAAAAAGCAGGGGCGGGACCAGCAAATAATTCACCGGTCCTTCTTTCGTGATCGTAAAACGTAGCATCGGGTTCAGCATCTTTTCCAGATTCAGGAAGTTTTCTAAAAAAGAGAGGTCAGCCGAAAGGAATACCTTTTCCCGGCTGCTGTCGTAGAGCTGATAGCGGAGCAGTTTTCCCAATTGGACGAGGATAGCGGATGTTTGTCGCGGGTCTACGACAGCCAATTCCGTTGCCTTGGATAACATATTCAGCAGAAACTGCGGGCTGACCTGGTTCTTCAACCGTTCTAATTCCGAATGGAGCTTTTCTTTTTTCAGCTCGCTTACCCGCTGCCCGTAGTCGAGCCAGTGGCGAAGCAACGTGATCATCGAAGGACCGATGCAGCAAATCAGAAATAGCAGAAAGTTCGAGACAATCTCCAACGGAAAGAAGCGGTTCTTATAGAAATAGGAATATTGCCCGAACTCCACCCCGTATGATGTATAGGTATAATAATCGTATAGAAAAGCGGCCGATAGCAGGACTGAAACGACTAAGAAAAGTGTCAGCCCGTACAGCCCGTATTTTTTCTTCAGCATCAACCGGGGGATCAGCACATATATATTCAGGTAGATCGCCGCAAGGAAGAGCATGAGGGAACCGGCGCTTTCAAGCAGGATGGCGCGACGGAAAAAGACGTTGTCTTCATAGAATGTGAAATGCGCCAGATTGATCGAGATCATCATTACGAAGAAAATCAGAATCAGATGCCTGTATATCCTGTAGCGTGGCGCCATCAGGAAGTTCATCAGTATATCGTCTGAAATCTTTTGTCTTGTCTGCATATTTGTTTTGTCTTATATATCCGATAAAGATGGTTATTTTTCTCAGAACCCGTACTTGATTGCGGCACTAATATAAGGGGAAAGCGAAAAATGCGGATCGAAATCTTTCCCCGTATCCTTAAAGAAGGCCTTTAAGGTACGGTCTGTATAGAACGCTGTCCGGTAAGGGGAGACGCCGAGCGTAACAGGGAGTGTCAGGTTTTTGCCCAATACAAATTCCGGCTGTAGCCCGGCTACGATGTATTGCTGGGTGAACATCTGCTTTTTATCGTCTTGTTCCGTAAAGGCAAGCATCCCGTCCATAGAGGCAATCAGTTTCAGGTTGAACGACTTGTTGAGCCGCATGCCGCACGACATCTCGATTGCACTCACCATGGATATTTCCACCGTATAACGTCCCGTAAGCATCCAGTTAAGATAAAAGGCCGGGAAAACCATCGGATAGCCAAACGTACTGTTCAGCATGATCCCTCCGCCAAGATCGAGATTCTCCTTCAGGTGGCAGACAAAGAGAACGCCTCCGTTTCCCATCAGGTCTTTGAAAGAGAATTTGGAGAACTTGCCGGCATCCGTATAAATCCCGATCCCGACGGAGGCGATCAACGACCATTTTTCACTGATCGGGCGCGTATGCATCAGACCGATTTGCGCATCGAGGATGGAAGAGAGGTTTATTTCGGCGGCAAGTCCGTCGTTGTTCATCGTCGTATATGATCCTCCGCACGTAATGCCCCATGCAGAGATCAATTTATCATGCTCGTCTGTTTTCGCAACGATCGGGATATTAAAGCCGGCCTGCACGACTTTAGCATCTCCTTTTCCTCCGGTTTTATTGTTGTCTACGTCCCGGAAATTTGTTGCAGACATATACTCTGCTTTCAGAAATACCTGTGCTACTACAGGTTGGCTGCCCGTCAGGGCGGCAAGAATCAAACTCCATACTAAATATTTCATACTCTTTTTTTATAATGTGTCTGCAAAACTATAAAAGTCGGCAACGCTGTTATTTTAAAGAGATGAAAAGGGGAAATACATAGATGAAATACCTGTTTTAATATACTTTCGCCCGGATTTCTCCGGCATCGACCTTTTCTGTTTGTGTCAGGATGATCGTGCCGGTCTGGTCGGCAAGGAAGACGCGGGGAATGGTGTTATCGGCAAAAAGGGAGTAGACTTTCCGTTCCGGGTCCGTGAAAAATTCCATATCATAGCTGTGTTCCCGGAAATAGGCAGAGACTTGTTCCTCCGTTTCGTCGCGGGCAATCAGGAGGACACGGACGGACGGGTTGTCTTCGTATTCTTTATATAGGGCGTTTATATCCGGAAAAGCCTGCTGGCAATCCCGACAGGTCGTGCTGAAGAAAATGATCAGAACTGTCTTGCCTTTCAAATCATTTACCGATATCGTTTCATGCCGGTTGGCAATGCTGAACGCGGGCAACGGGTCGCCTTCCTTCAAGGCAAAGCTGCCGGAAGAAGGTACATCTTCCCGGACACAAGCCAGGAAAGATAACAGGCTGATTATGCAGAATAAAAGGTGTTTCATAACGACAAATATATAGTTTAATCGTTATACTTCATATCTTGTTGCATGGTTATTTGTATATTTCCTGTATATTTGCCTCTCGATTTCTAACAAGAATAGTAAAATGGCAGAAGTTACACCTGTAGTCCGGTTTATGCTGATTGGTACATTGAATGCGCTGATTACGGTTGCTGTAGTCTGGTTGATGATGGATGAATTCGACTGCAATTATATTGCAACGAATATCACCGCCTACATCATTGCCCAGATCAATAACTTCTTCTGGAGCAAATACTGGATATTTACTTCCCGCGAAGGGAAATTCCGCCGCGAGGTCCCCTTGTTCCTGATCGCTTTCGGTTGTGCCTATTTCGCCCAATTTCTTGCCCTGCTCGTGATGGTCGAAGTGCTCGACCTGAATGAATACCTGGCACAGTTCCTGGGGCTTTTCGTGTATGGAGCTGTCAATTATCTGATGAACAAACGGGTGACGTTCTTGCATCGGTAACTATAATATCCGCCACCTCCGCCCGTGCCTCCCGGATCAAATCCGCGGGTGCAAGCTGTATCTGCAAGCCCCGTTGTCCGGCACTTACATAGATATGGTCGAATTGTTCGGCCGTGTGATGGATGTAAGTCGGGAAATGTTTCTTCATGCCGATGGGAGAGCAGCCGCCGCGAATATAACCGGTGAGCGGGAGCAGCTCCTTGACCGGGATCATTTCACAGCTTTTGTTGCCGGAGACTTTGGCGGCTTTCTTCAAATCGACTTCGTTGGCTCCGGGGATGACACAGACGAAATAACCGTTTTTATCGCCATGCAGGATTAACGTTTTGAAAACCTGTGCTACATTCTCGCCCAACTGAGCGGCAACGTGTGTCGCGCTTAGATCGTTTTCATCTACTTCGTAGGGGACCAGCTGGTAGGCTACTTTGGCCTTATCCAGCAGGCGTGCTACGTTTGTCTTGTTAATTTTCATCGTTTATATTCCTTTCATAGAAAGTTGAACCCGCTTGCGGACGAGATCAATGCTTAAAACCTTTACTTTCACATGCTGGTGGATCGAGACGACCTGAGTCGGATCGCTGACGAAACGGTCAGCTAACTCGGAGATGTGCACCAACCCGTTTTCCTTTATGCCTACATCGACGAAACAGCCGAAGTTTGTGATGTTCGTGACGATGCCCGGCAGGACTTGTCCCTCTTTCAGGTCTTCGATCGTCTTGACCGTCGGGTCGAAAGAGAATACCTGGATGGCTTGGCGGGGATCGCGTCCCGGTTTGTCAAGCTCTTCCATAATGTCGAGAAGTGTCGGCATACCGACTTTGTCCGTGACATATTTCTTCAGGTCGAGCTTCTTCTTCAACTCCTTGTTGGAGATCAGTTCGGCAACCGTGCATTTCAGATCTTTTGCCATCTGTTCCACGATCGGATAACTTTCCGGGTGTACAGCTGAATTATCCAGCGGATTCTTACCTTCCTGGATACGGAGGAAACCGGCGCTCTGTTCGAATGCCTTTTCACCCATGCGGGGAACTTTCAGCAGTTCGCGGCGGGTTTGGAAAGGACCATGCTCGGTACGGTAATCCACGATGTTCTGCGCCAGCGTTGGACCGAGGCCGGAGATATAAGTGAGCAGATGCTTACTGGCCGTATTGACATTGACGCCGACCAGGTTCACGCAGCTTTCGACGGTCTGGTCGAGGCTCTTTTTCAATGCGCCTTGTTCCACGTCGTGCTGGTATTGGCCTACGCCGATGCTTTTCGGATCGATCTTGACCAATTCGGCAAGCGGGTCCATCAGGCGGCGGCCGATGCTGACGGCTCCGCGAACCGTCACGTCGTATTGTGGGAACTCGTCGCGGGCTATCTTGGATGCCGAATAGATGGAGGCGCCATTTTCGCTGACAACGAACACCTGCACCTTGCGGTCGTAACGGATGTTGGTAATGAACTGCTCCGTCTCGCGGCTTGCCGTCCCGTTGCCAATGGCGATTGCGTCGATGGCATAGGTCGAAACCAGTTGGGCTACTTTTGCCGCAGCCTTACCCTTTTCGTTCTGGGGCGGATGCGGATAGATGGCTTCGTTGTGCAGCAACGCCCCTTGTGCGTCGAGACAGACCAGCTTGCAGCCGGTCCGGTAACCGGGATCGACTCCCAATACGCGCTTTTGTCCCAATGGGGGAGCCAGCAACAGTTGGCGCAGATTCTCGGCAAACACGCGGATCGCTTCTTCGTCGGCTTTCGCCTTGCTGAGATTGGCAAACTCGGTTTCGATGGAAGGCTTCAGAAGACGTTTGAACGAGTCGTCCACGGCGGTTGCCACCTGTTCGGAAGCTTCGCTACGTCCTCGTACGAAACGGCGTTTCAGGCGGTCCAGGCAGTTATCCGTATCCGGTGAGATGCCGACACGCAGGATGCCTTCGGCCTCTCCCCGTCGAAGTGCCAGCAGACGGTGCGAACTGGCCCGGTTCAACGGTTCGCTGAAGTCGAAGTAATCACGATATTTGGCCCCTTCTTCCTCTTTTCCTTTGATCACTTTGGAGGTGATGATTGCTGTGTGCGAAAAGGAATTACGTACGGCGTTACGAGCCTCTTCGTTCTCGTTCACCCATTCGGCAATGATATCGCGGGCACCCTGCAAAGCTTCTTCGGCGTTTTTCACTTCTCCCTTTATGAATGCTTTTACCCGTGCGAGCAGGTTCGGTTCGTTTTGCATCATCACGGCCTTGGCAAGCGGTTCGAGACCTTTCTTGCGGGCTATCTCCGCCTTAGTGACGCGCTTGGGTTTATAGGGAAGGTAGATGTCTTCTATTTCCGTACTGTCCCACGAGTCCTCGATACGCTTTTTCAGTTCGGGGGTCAGCTTCCCTTGTTCTTCTATAGAGGAGAGGATCGTCTCTTTTCTCTTTTTCAGCTCGGTCAGCTTATCCAGCTGGTCTTTGATATTTCCGATCTGTACTTCATCCAGTCCTCCGGTCACTTCTTTCCGGTAACGGCTGATGAAAGGGATGGTTGCACCTTCGTTCAGCAATCCGATGGTTCGCTCCACCTGTCCGGCGGGGATGTTCAGGATGCGTGAGATGAGTGCATGGAATGATGTGATCATATAGCTTTTAAATTCTTTATGTTTAAGTCGCAAAGATAATAGTTTGGCGTTTATTTAGCTTCCGCTTATGAGTTCTTTCTCTAAATATTTGCAAGTGACGTTTATTTTCAAGACATTTGTCACTCGAATGTTTTTCTTATCTCATAAAATTTTGCATGTATGATGTCAGTCTTTCCTGATGAAAAAGTATTAGAACAAGAATATAAGGATTTATCCGGTTTGCTTTCAAATATCGTTAGTTCCGTTCCGATGTATCTCTTTGTGAAGGATACGGGTAATGATTTCCGCTATGTTTATGCCAGTCCGATGATGGAACAGTTATTTGGACAGTATCACGGAGATATTGTCGGAAAAACTGATTTTGAACTATTTAACGATCCCGTAGTGGCACAGGCTTTCCGGGATAAGGATCTGGATGTGTTGAAAAGCCGGAAAACACAGCGGTTTGTTGAGCAAATGATAGATAGGGAGGGTGTCCTTCGCTCGATCGATACGATGAAGATGTTGGTTCCCCGTGAAGGAAAGGCCCCTTATTTATTGGGAATGTCCTGGGATATCACCCGTCAGCAACAGATTGAAGAGGAGCAGCAGGAAAACAACAAGCGTCTGGCTCTTTCCTGTCAGGCCGGGAAGATATATCCCTGGATTTGGGATGTGATCAATGAGACAGCCGAGCTCTCTTTTGCCAAAGACGGAGAGATTATTCATACGTTTATTACCCACGAAAGCTTTACTGAAAAGATACATCCGGATGAGCAACAAATGTACCGGGATGTGGTCAATGCTTTTGCACGGGGAGAAGCCGATTCGCTTCGCCTGAGTTTCCGTTGCCATTATTTCTCTGACGAATATGTGTGGCTGGAAAAGATAGGGGAGGTCTATGAATATGATAAGGACGGCAAGCCGTCCAAAGCAATTGGTATTCTGCGTGATATTACGGTGGATAAGCAACATGAGGAAGATGTCCGGGCCAAACATCTGGCAGAGGAAAGCGACCGGATGAAATCGGCCTTTATCGCAAATATGAGCCACGAAATCCGTACGCCGTTGAATGCGATCGTAGGTTTCTCTACTCTGCTGGCACAGGCCGATACGGAAGAAGAGAAGCAGGAGTATCTGCAGATTATCCAGTCGAGCAACGAGTTTCTGTTGCAGCTGATCGGGGATATTCTGGATATCTCCAAGATCGAATCCGGCAAATTGGAGTTCGTGTACACTACTTTCCGCCTGAATGAGATATTCCAACCGCAGGAGCGGGCCTTTTCCCTTCGGGCCGAACCGGGTGTGAAGGTCTGTTTCGAGACCGACGGCAATGATTATTATATCGAATCGGAAAAGACGCGGTTAACGCAGGTGATTACCAATTTCCTGTCTAATGCGATTAAGTTTACCTCTTCCGGTTCCATCTGCTTCGGATATAGGATTACGGAAACGGGAATTTATGCGTATGTCACAGATACGGGAACCGGTATCGCGAAAGAACATCTGTCGTCTGTCTTTGACCGCTTTGTCAAACTGGATATGTTTAAACAGGGAACAGGGCTCGGGCTTTCCATCTGCAAAACCATTATTTCGATGTTGAAAGGGGAAATAGGCGTCAAGTCGGAAGTCGGAAAAGGGTCTACCTTCTGGTTTGCGATTCCCTGCACGCCGATAAAAGTTTCCTAATCCGGCTGGTTCAGCCGGATGATCCGGTCAGCCAATAATCGCAATTCTTCCGGATTGTGGGAGGAGAAAAGAACCGTTTGACCGCTTATGGCCTGCCGCTGACGAATACGTCCGATAATCCGGCTGCACAAGGCTTCGTCCAGCCCTTTGAACGGTTCGTCCATCAGCAGGAGCGGGGAAGGATAGGCGAGGGCGCGGGCGATTGCAACCCGTTGTTGTTGCCCGAAACTCAATTCATACGGAAAACGGTTTTCCAGCCCCTCTAATTCCATCTCTTTTAGTAAGGAAACGGCTTGCTGCAAAGCGGTCTCTTTCTTTAAATGAGCCGCTAAAGGGAAAGCGATGTTTTCTGTTATTGTCAGTTGGTCAAGCAGTTCCGGCTCTTGGAATACACAGGCTATCCCTTCTTTACAGGCCTTTTCGATCTCTCCTTGTGCCGGTTGCAAAATGCTACCGGCAAGATTGAGCAATGTTGTCTTGCCGGTTCCGGAAGGGGCTGTGATTCCGTAGACAACTCCTTTCTCAAAGGTATAGCTGAAATGGGACAACACAGGCTGTGTGCCGTATTGGAATGAAACATTGTCCATCCGGATTTCGCAACAACCCTCCGGTGCCGGCAATTCGGAGGTATGCTTGTTATAACATATAGGAAATTGTTGTCTCCCCAACCAACTGATTCCTTTATCGAAAAGATAACTGATCAGTATCGCGACAATCGTCCACGCCATCAGTTCGGGAACGGCAATGAAGACTTGTGCCTGTTTCATCTCTCCGCCGATACCCGGGCTGCATTGCGCCAATACTTCTCCCATAATAATGGCACGCCAGCCAAAGCCGGATGCAGAAGCGAGACCGCTATACAGGAATGGTTTCAATTGTGGATAGATGACTTGCGTCAACTTGTTCCACCGTCCGATCCGGAATTGGCGGGCCATGGTTGAAAGTTCTTTCCGCTGGTTGCGGATTCCTTTTGTCAGGTTTTCCGTAAGGAGCGGAAACATGGTCAGGAAAGCAATCATCAGGGGAATACTTTCCGGGCGGAGGAAAATCAGTGCCAGAAGGATAAAGGAAATAACCGGAACAGACCGCATGATTGCCAATAAGGGACGAAACAGTTCGTATATCCATTCCCGCTTATTGAACAGGAAAGCGATTCCCGTAGCAGCGATTAAAGAGATCAACATGCCTGTAATGCCCCGTAACAGAGTGGCTGCAACAGACTGATAGAACGATCCGGATGTGAAAAGCATAACAAGTGTCTCCAACAGGCGGGGCACGGACGGCACCAGATCCGGCAAGCCGACAAGCATTGCCAGCAGTTGCCAGGCGAGCAATAAAAGGCCAATCGATATGAGTGTAAAGACGCTTTTCTTCATGATCCGGCTATTTATAAAAGCCTTCGTCCGGGAGTTTCCCGCCGAGGGCTTTCGGTTCATATTCTTCTATCAATTGCAAGAAACGGACTATGCTTTCTTTTGCTTCGGAGGCAGGCTTATAATCGATCTTACACCGTTCGACGCTTTCGGGAGTCAGCATTCCCAGTGCGAAGACACCTTCTGTTTCCAGTATGCGGATCGCCTGTTCCGGATGTCTGGTTGCAAAGCGGCAGGAAGATTGGAGCAGGCTGTCTATTTCAGCCTGTTTCTCTTTCAGGGCAGGAGCATAGAGCACCGCTGTCTGGGCGAACCCGGAAAAGGCGGAATCCGGCCTGTTAAGGTCTGCCAGGATTTGCAGCGTGCTGTCCTTACGCAAAGCCATACTCAGGAATGGCTCCCCCAAGACGGCGTTGTCCACTTTTCCGGCCAGCAGTCCTTGCATCACTTCGCGCGCAGTCGTGAATGTATAATTTCGGGAATAATCGAGTTTATGCCTGTCGAGATAATAACGTGTGAGGATATCCGGCGTAGTTCCTGCACCGAATATATGCAAAACGGGCTTATTCTCTTCGGAAGTTTCTTTGGTGGGTTTGCCGACCAGGTAAAGAGTGCCCCATATCGGACATCCGGCCAAATGGTATTGTACACCTTTATTATACAGGTTGGCGGCGCTGATCATAGGCAGTACGGCAATATCGGCTTCTCCCTTAATCATTTCAGCCTGCATCAAGTCTGGAGAATCGACCAGCCGTACAACAACCGGCTTGCCGTCTATCTCCGGCGCATTTTCCATCCATTCCGCAAAAGCAATGGCAGACGGGCCGCGAAGGACGGAGACGCGTATCGCTTCGGCTTCTTTCTTCGGACTGTTACAACAGCATAAAATAAACAGCAAACAAAGGCATCTGAGAAATGTCATCGCTTCATAAGTTTCCGGCAAACTTAAGCAAAAACTTGCGATGGATAAAAAAGTTTCAACTTTTTCTACTTAGGAGAAACAATGTATTTTGTTGTAACTATCTGAAGATAAAGTAAATATAGAGAGTTTAAAAGATGCAGGTAACGATTTGGTGATGGAAGTCTTGCTTCGGATTACACTGCTTTGCATAGTTTCAAATAACTCATATACAAATGTAGGCAATATTTAGAATATAGCAAAATATACTGCCATTTATTTCTGTACAAATCTGATTATTAACATATTATGATTTAAGGCATAACTTATTGATGCCTACTTGTTATAGAATAGCCGGGGACAGTGCCTCCCGGCTATTTTTTTGTCCCAAATTGGCGTTTTCTGTCTTTTTTTGGCGGTTGCTCAACGGTTGAGTAACCAATGGCCTTATAATATCTCCGTAATATTGCACCATAAACAATAAAAATAAGGTCATTATGAATAATAGAAGAACTGCACCGGGTGGACAGACAACCCACATGCTTAGTGCCATACTTGCCAAAGTTACCAACATTGAAAAGTTATTGGCTCCTGCCGTACATAATTTGCCGGACAGCGAGATACTGGATTCAAAAGGTGTGCACCTGCTTACCAAGATGTCGGACAGGACACTTTTAAGACGACGCAATGACGGGACACTCCCCTTTCATAGAGACAAGGGGAAGATATATTACCGCCGTTCGGACGTACTCCGTGCCATGTTGCTGGAAAAAGAAGAACACTCTAAAAAATAAGCGTTATGAAGAAGATGATTAAAATTGAAAGCGGTTCATTCGCTGCGCTCGTGAGAAGTTACAAGAAGTCGTTGAACATGTTGGCTGTCCTGCAACATATCTGTCAGGAAAATGACGTGGCGCTTTCCATGCTGCCCGATGAAGTCTGCGAACTGATAAATCTCGATCCGGCAGAGATTGAGAAACAGCGTTTGAGCGGACGTCTGCGTTTTGCGGAAGAAGAGGACGGAACCAGACATTATTCGATTGTGGATATAATCAATCTGAAAGATTTCGTTGACTGGAAAGTCATTAACAGACAGGTGAAAAGCCTTTCCTTTGAGGAAGTGGAATGACCGAGTGTCCTTTTCCCCATTACAGCCACACCCTTGTCATTTTCTGAAGGCTCTTTATGGTAAACTGCAGAAGTGGGGCCAGCGTATCTTTCGGGGCTTACCGCAATCTGCCGCGGGAAACTTAGGATATTTTTTCAGCCCGTTTGACGAGGGAGCAATATCCATTGAGGGTACGTGCCTTGCCTTCCGTGGTAGGTCCGGTGTACCGTCACTGCCGCCTGCCGGCTTTATGGTAAGCTGTATTTTCCGGTTCAACGTGGCAAGTTCTTCATTCAGCCGCTTGATTTCCGCATCCTTGGGCCATGAGGCCGCCACAATCTCCCGAAGGATCGGGATGTCTTTCGACAGCTCCGCGTTCTCCTTTTCCCGTTTCTCTATCATGGCGGGAATGCGTTCCAGCGCATTGATGAAGTTCATGACAGCCAGTTTCGGGTCTTTGGCTATATAACCGTTGTTGTAGGTATATTTGATACCGTCCAGTCCCTCGACCATGAACTTGTTCTGCAAGAACTCAGTTTAGTGGTTATGGACTGATTCAAACTCTATTTCCTCCCCCGAAGGAATATACGTTTGTCGGAACCGTGAAATATTGCCATAATGAGCTATACGCTTCAAATAGTTTTCTATTTGCAAATCACTCCACTTCAGAGTCCCATCAGCATTTCTTTCTTTTCGCAATGCTATAGCTAATAATGAAAATTCATTTTTGAGTGAAGTGTAGAATATACCCTTGTCATCCGTGTTGATACTAACCAACATTGAATGCTTCCCCTCTTTTGCATCTATGGAATGAAAATGGAAGATCGGATGCTGGTCGTATCTATTAAACCGACCTATCCGCAGATTGGATGTCGGATTGGTTTCAATCACTATTCCCTGCTTCTCTAAATTCCAAAGAATGGACTCTTGTACCTTGGCGACATCGGTGGCAAATGAAAGAGGAACTTGAATCACCGTCACTTTTTTCCCAATTCGATTGCAACATTCCGAATGATTATAATGCTCCCATAAATCAAATACTCTCTGTGGAGCAACAGCTGCAGGAGTTATTGGAGACCATTTAAAATAACGACCTCCAATATCCTCAGGCTCTTCAGAATTGTCTATCCAATCACCTCGCATATTCATGCTTTGCTGATAGTCGTTCATATCAGATGAAATTGCCGAATAGCCAAGTTCCGAAGATAATATGGAAAACTGACAATCAATTAGTAAGAGTGTTTGGGGATTAAGCCTTATATTGTTGGATGCGGCTGTGTATTTAAGCCACACAAGATTGTCGAGCAGTGTTTGTTTGGGAATAATGATATAATGATGCCGTTCTTCATAAAAATCAAATGGATTTACTCCCAAAGCCAGTGCATGACCGATACGGCATCCTGCAGAATAATTCATGAAATGTATCGTTTCGTCCACTGCTCTCAGTCCATCCACAACATCATAGAAGTCCTCTCCGACATGGTAGGTTAAGTTGGTCAATCCGTGTAATTTTGCATAACGAAAAAAAGGGGCGAACACTTCAGGTGGACATCCGAGTTCCGAACCGGCTGCGTCAAGTCCTGTCAAATGGGGACCATTACCCATAGAATACTCTCCAATTCTATTAATGATTTGGTTCATTTGTTTTTTTAGTGTTTTTCGTAAATCAGCATGTCGGCATGTGAATCCATTCTTCTGTTTATCTGCACCCTTTATAAAATGAGCGATTAAGGTTATAGATGGACAGTTATCACGTTTTAGAAAATCTGAATTTCCAAATATAGCTTGCTTATAATTCATCTTACGCACGCATCTTATACTATTGGGAGTAACTCGAGCCTCGAGATTGAATCTCAGTTTGTCTCCACAAGAAGTCTGCACAGCATATCTATAGGCAATCTCCCCAAAAGCTTTTTCCCATTTTTCTTCTTCCGTGCCCAAAGCCGATACCTTTTCATGGTCATAATCTTGAAAATTCACAAAACCTCTGAGGTCATTGGTTTGTACAAATTCTCGACGAACTTTGCATTTAATTACCAGATAGAGAAGCATAAGATCCGCATTCTCTCTTGCCCCATGTTCGTTATCGAAAAAACTTTTAAACCATTGATAAAGGAAATTTCTCTCACCATGATGTATCAAATAAGGGGAAGAAGGGATATCACTGATAAAATCCCGTGCATCAATAGCATAATCTATCTTGATTCCATTACTTGTTTCAAGGGCATTCTCTAAAAATGTAGCAATGAGAGGATTTAATGCTTCCAATTTATTATAAATCGAGTCTTCAGATTCAAGCATCTCTTCAACCATAACGCGAGTAATGGGACAAGTATCCTCATTCTCGGTAACCGACGCCCATAGCATTGCTCGAACAGTAGCGGCAATCACCGCCCAACAAGGAAGTGGATAATGGTTGTTACCCGCTCTGCTTATGAGGTCGTAGTCTTTCTTTGCACTTGATATCCAAAAAGTTCCTTTGTCCTTTTTTCGTCCCGGCATGTTCATTAATCTCAGCCAATTGAATTCGAACACATCGGTGGCTGCATTGATATGCGAATGTGTGTCAGACAACTCTTCATCAAGAATCGCATTAAGTCTCAGATTGTCGTGTTCAAGTACCATCGGCCACAAAAAGCGTTTTCTTTTGATACGGCATAGCGTATCATACCGTGCAAGCAATGGAAGAACCAATATATCCTCACCCACCTTAAGCGAAAGAGTACGCCATCTCAACAATTCGTTGAATCGAACAGTAGGATTGTGCAGACCGGCAAGATTAAGCACATGCTTTGAGAATTCTGTCATCAATAATAAAATGCGATTAGTCAAAGAGGATGTTTCCGGATGAATACCAAATTCAGCATCCGTACACCATGTATCATTAATCACTTCAGAAAGCAACGAAATATCTGTTCGGGTGAATGAGACATCCTTTCGTTTTATGATGTCTATCAGTATCTCGTTGATATCTATAGAGTCATCTTTTGTGATGTAATTTCCCATCAATTCAATTGGGAAATCGTACAGTAAACCTTCAATTGTATTTCTGATTAGATCCATTTATCAAATTCGGTAAAAACTTATACTTTCTTTGGACTTCGAGAGTTATAAAACGATTACTGCTGTACCGGCTCTCCATTTGACTCATTTTCATCCATGTCAACTTGCTGTACTTCTGCTTGTTGAAGCATTTCTGTCTGTTCAGATTCAGCAGGGACCACCACGTCTTCATGTATAAATATTTCGTTATATTTCCGTATGATAATATCTTCAGCTTCTTCTTTAGTATAATTTGTACCATCCGGTTTGTCAGGTACCCATGATTTCAATTCATCGTCATCCATCTTACTAAAGTAGGGGATAGTCTTCAATTTTTCCCTAATAGTCACGGGATTTTTTGCCCTGTGGATTGTTTTTAGAATTTCTTCCAATGAAAGATTATCAGGAGATTTTAGCTCTATATTGAATATTGAATCAAAAATACTCTTACATTTACTCCAAATATCCGCCTCTTCATCAGGGTTACCCCTTTCCTTCTTACCCAATATGTTAGACAACAGTTCACTGATAGGTTCAAGAAAATGAAAAGTAATTTCATCCTGTTCTCCACCAGGCGATGTCTTTTGAGTTTTCATTCCACTACTTTGAATTTTATTGTAAAAGGTTACAAATTCCTGTTGTGCCCCTTCATGTGTGGTTTTACGTTGTGATACTATTATATCTCTCACCGAAGTGAGTACTTCTGCGTTTCGGATAATGCTATCAGATAGGAGTCTATGCATCTGTGTACGCTCATTATTGTCCTCATAATTTATATATTGTCGAGAAACTGAACTTTTTTCAGTAATTTTGTGAAGCAACGAACCAGGATGATTAAAGATGAAACGATAAAAGTCATCGTTGACATAATAAAACTTCTTGTATGTAAGTTCCAGGTTTATCATATTGCCAAAAATCGACATGATGTCAAAGAGGTAATAGCCGGTAGTAGGATAAAATGTTCTATAATGGCATGCTTCAACATTATGACGCAAGAAATCCAACGTTCTCACTAAACTGATCGAATCCTTTGTTTCTGCTTTCTTTTGCGGCACGGCACATTTCGTGGTAAGAATGAAAAACTCAGCTGTATTAAGTCTTATGTTGAATTCCTTTATTTTCTTATTCTCTTCATCTGTCTTATTCTTTTTTTTCTCTAAATCCTCTATTTCTTTAAAACCGCCCCTTAACTCAGATAAAAAGCCGTTTAGTTCTTTACCACTGATGATTCTTATATCATAAGCGACTTCTTTTGAGGGTTTAGGAATAAAATCTCCCGGACAATAAGTGAAATAGCTGCCTCCTGTAAGAAGTTGCAATTTATTTGAGTGATCAAATCTCCTATCTACAATAGTGAGTCCTTTTTCTTCATCGTTAGTTTTAGGATAGACCATTCCTTCAAGTTCAGTAACTTGGTCGTATTCTTCATAAAGTTTTATTGAATAGAGACTTTTAAGAAAAAAGAGAAGCGCATTATCGTTTTCGCTCAAGACTTCACGCTCAAGTATAGAAAACAGATAAAAGAGGTCCCCCGCAGTAACATTATAACCAAAATTGTCAGTAGCACATATGCTTTTAAGCATTATGGTTTGTGGGGTGGTATCAACCTTAGAGGATTATGATTTTGAATCAGAAATATTAGCTTCAGTATCCCTTATTTGATAATCATCCTCTGTCTGTTCGTGATAATCTTTTTTCAGTTGTTCCTCAAACCTTTTTGAGAGAATCGCGATTACTTCCTTGTTAAACGAAGTTCCGTAATCAAAAGTCACAAGACTATCAAGTTTGTTTTGTGTATTAATGTCAAATCGTTTTTTCCAAACTGTGAACAAATAGAGCTTGAACATATTCTTGTTTGTCTCCAAAGCATGCTTTTTTGTCGGTTCCCTTGAATCTGGAATTTCTTCCATTGCAGCGAGTAAAGCGATGAGGTTAAACAAGTCTCGAAGATTGTTCGGAACAATCGGAGATATGCTATCAGCCGGATTATAAAAAAGGTAACGAGTCCTATTGTATATTAATTCAAGTACTCCCTTTTTCATACTCTCCATCGTCATGATACCACCATTGCTTGTTGGCAACTCCAATTTAACTTCAGCAAGGCTGTAGGCTTTAGGCATCTCCACACGGCTGTTCACTGGAACCAACTTGTTGATATATTTTTTTGCCATTTCGGCTATCTCGTCAGAGTTGAATCCATTTGAATCTGAGGCTTTTCCTATATTAGGATTTTTTATTGTTGCCGCGAAAGCATTTTCCACCACATACTGCAACTGCTCTATTTTCAGACTGAGGAACACCACACATTGCGGTACGCACAGATACTTTCTGATTTGTTCACACATCCTGTATGCATGGGCGATATTCAGGTCGATGTCATCTATGGGGACAATCAAAATGTCAGCCCCCATAAAGTTTAGATACTCTTTTACCAATTCGGTAATCTGATCGCGTAATGTAATACCTGTGGCAAGTACCGCCAACCTATGCAAGTCGTTCATCGAGTCTATATCATCTTTTTGCAGGGTCAAAAGGGATGCATTCACTCTCGAAAAAGCTTCCAGCAGCTTGTTCTTTTTTCCATAATCAACCTTGCATTCTTCCTGCTTCCGACGATAGCTATTATATAATTTCCCGATAGTAATTTGAAGAATGTTGTGCGAGTCATCGAAAAAAGAAGGGTCAGTAACTTCTACGACTGAACATTTGGTATTAGCAAGATCCTTGCATCCTATTTTATCCACATACGAATATGCGTCAGATTTCTCTTTAACCTGTTCAATAATTCCTTGTGTCGTTGTCATACACGATGTTTTTCCTTCTCCTCGATCCCCGCAGAAAGCCACGCATTTAAGGGTTTGACTCTCTTTATCGCGAACAAAGGCATTCGTCAGTCTAAGAGCTTGCACATATTGGTCACGGAAAATAGAGTCGTCAAATCCAGCATTTTCCTTTACAATTTCTCTCTCTTGGCCAAATTTATATCTCAGTATCGGCATAATTATGATAGTTTAAGTATTCCTGTATCAATTTCTTTTTAGTACATGATAAAAATTGAAATTATATTTCTAAACATCTACATTTTAAATAGTTATTCTTTTTTTAATCCTTGATATTTAGTAATTTAAAAGAAAAGTTTATCGAATTTTCTCCATGAGAACTACTAAAAAACCCAAGGACTTAGTCAAAGTTAACCAAATTTTTCTGACTATGCAAGAGTATTTCGGAAATATAAGGAATCTGGCACGCATAAAGTTGATGACATACGTAATCCATGCCCTTTGCATTGTCCAGACTGTCAATCTTCACAAGTTGGCCGCGGCCATGCCTACAACCGTGGAACGGGATTCCACCATGCGAAGGCTTCAACGCTTCTTTGCAAAATACGCCCTCAATCTTGACCTTATAGCAAGGATGATTTTCAGCCTTCTTCCTGTCAGAAAGGAGATGGTTCTTTCCATGGACCGCACCAACTGGAAATCTGGAGAGCCAAACATCAACATCCTCATGCTCGGGATAACCTACAAGGAAATCGCTTTCCTGCTGTTGTTCAGGCTTTTGGACAAACGGGGAACTCCAATTGGATGGAACGCAAGGCTATTATATAGAGGTTTATCGACATTTTCGGTCCGGGACGTATCGATAGTCTCGTGGCAGACAGGGAATTTGTCAGCGAGGAATGGATTGCATGGCTTAACAAAAACAGAATACGGTACTACATACGGATCCGGCAGAACTTTTGGATCGTAAATCCGAAGTCCGGTGAGAAAGTTTGCGCATGGCATCTGTTCAACCGCGTCAGACTCAGTGAAGAACTTCTCCTCCATAATATCTGGTCGGTGCGCGGCTTAAGAACTCCGACGGAGAGCCTGAACTTCAGATTGAACATGCCATACAGACATACAAGGACAGATGGCAGATTGAGACTCTTTTCAAGGTCATGAAATCCTCTGGATTCAATATAGAGGATGCACATGAGGTACATTGATAGAATCAAAAACTCGTCGCGCTCGTGTGTATGGCTCTTGTATGGGCGTATCTTGTGGGGAATCATAAGAATATCAATATAAAGAAAATTAGGATATTGAAACATGGGCATCGTGCAAAGTCGATTCTTCGGATTTACCTTTGGCCCGGTTGGCTTTGACGTCCCACAAAGCGAGGGATACTTCTTTCTTACAACTGAAACCTGCTTGGGTTCCATTGATGGTGATGCGGCCCATAATCGGTGCTTTACCATTCTTTACTGCTTGATTTTTGGTGTAAAATAACACACGATACGTACTTCTCATAACTCAACTTTTTTTCTTCACAAATTTAATTACTGTTGAGTTATTTGATGTTAGGCAAAATTGGGTAACATACTGTAATATAATGCATTACGCTTTATTCTGGAGCATTTGGAGGCGAGTTACGATTTGGTAACGTAATTCCCGCCCAAATATGCTTTTCCTTGCTTTCTTTTCCTACCTTGCTAAAAAACATATTTTATAACTATTTAATTTTTAGCATGATTGCGCTATTTTTGCGTATCTTTTTGAAATACTAAGTTTCACAAACGGAAACTTTAGTTCCATGCCTATGAAACTTTAGTTCCCTCGTGAAGAAACTTTAGTTCCGTGCCTATGAAACTTTTTCTTAGTGCCCGAATAACTGATAATGGATGGGAAGCTGTGTGGAAAAGGGAAGGAACGTATATAAAAAATTAAAGGCTGTCTCACGACAACCCCTAACCAACTTTGTTAACCTTAAATCTAATACTATTATGAAAAAACCACAGTGCAAATATACGGGTATTCCTGTAGCTGTCAATAGATAATGTATTAAATTTTGTTCTTTCGCTTTTAATAAAAGCTAATATCTTTAAACTGCTTGTTTTTTATACGTCATCAGGCTTACCAAAACCATTGCAAGGACTGATAACGGCAATGCAAACAGGATCGGATCGATAGCAAACCAGGGATAAACATCGATCAAGACATCCCGGCCGCATAACATTTTGCAGAGGCCGACTGCACCTGCTTCCGCTTTATGAAGGAACAGCATCGCAAAAAGACTTGCCACCGCCCCTGTCCATAAACTGGCAAGCGCTCCTTCCTTGGTCGCTTTCTTCCAGAAAAGGGAGCAGAAGTAGGCGGGGAGGAAAGTAACGGCACAAACTCCCATGAACAGGGCTGTTCCGCGTGCGATAATACCTGCACTCAGCGTATAACAGATAATGTAACTGACCAAAATGGCACAAAGCACGCCAATACGTACGCCCATTGTCGAGTTCGTGTTGCTCTTCTTATGTCCCAACCCGGGGAAAATATCGGCGCCGAAAGAGGCTCCCATTGTATGGAACTGTGCACTGAGCGTGGACATACTTGCCGACAGGATACACAACATAAACACGGCGCTGAACCATTCCGGCATCGCCCGGCCGATAAACAGCGGGATAATTTTGTCCATATCCTTGATCGCTTCGGAAGCAACCACGCCTTCCGTTTTCAGGAAAAACAGGTTCGACAGGGCACCGACATGATAAATGGCTCCAACTGTTACAATCAGGAAGACACAGCCGATCAAGACACCCCGGTTCAACTGCTTGGTGCTTTCCACCATCATAAAGCGTACCACCAACTGGGGTTGCGCCAGGCAACCGATACCGACACCCAAAATGAGAGAAGTCACCAGCGTGTACCACTGTGGAGATCCGGTTACCGGCATTGCCGTCCATCCCTGATGCCCCAATTCTTTAAAGCGTTCTGGAACCAGCGGAGCTATCTCCGTCAGCTTATGGTTGGCTTCGACGAAGCCCATATCCATCACTCGGTAGAACCAGAAAAGGAGGAACAGCATACAGGCAAACATGATAACCGCCTGCAGGGCATCCGTGTACAGCACACCTTTGATACCTCCCGTGATCACATAGGCGGCAACAATAAGAGTGAAGATCAGCAAGGCCAGATGCAGGTCTATATGGAACATCTGTTCGATAAACACGGCACCTCCCTTCATCACGACTGCAGCATAGAGCGGCATACCGATAAAGATGACGGCTGCGATAAAAACCTGTATGGAGCGCGACTTATAATGAGCTCCCAATAGTTGCGGGAAAGTACGGGCATTATACTTCTCGCCTAATTTGCGGGTGTTACGCCCGAAGACGATAAAAGCGATGACGACGCCCATAAACATATTCAACAAACACAGCCATTGGATTCCCATACCGAATGTGGCGGCAACACCCCCGAAGCCGACAATGGCGGATGCGGAGATAAATGTCGCCCCATAGGAAAGGGCCATAATGATGGGGTTTACTTTCCGTCCCCCCAGCAAATAGTCGCTGGCATTTTTCGTCTGTTTATATCCGATGTATCCCAGCCATGCCAGGATAAACATATAGATGATTACTACGATACCTAAAGTCAGTGTATTCATTTTTCCGGCTCTTGTGAGTTAGTACTGTCTTCGTCGCCTTTATTCCAATGGGTTACGCCAAACCAAATGGAATAGAACAGGCATATCAAGGCTAACAGATAGGCAAGCCAGATGCCAGGGTCGCTAATTCCGAACATGTAGAGTTGTTTTTATAATTTAATCAAATCGCTTTCGCAAATATATTCCAGATTCTGGCGGCGGATCACTTCGCGGGCTGCTTCCCGGTTGTTCGTCCGCAGAATCAGGATCGATTTCTCTTTAACGGAGAAACAATACATATATTCGATGCTCAATCCGGCTTTTGTGAAGCAAGACAATGTCTGTGCAAAGCTGCCTGCACAGGAATCGGTGACGATCGCCAATACGTCGGTCAGGTTTGCACTGACGTTATTACTTTTCAGGATTTTGTACGCTTCCTGCGGGTCGCTGACAATAATACGCAAGATACCGTATTCGGATGTGTCGGCAACGGTAGCAGCAATAATCCGTATCTTTTCTTCGGCCAGCATTGCGAGGATTTCACTGAGCTTGCCGTATTTATTTTCCAGGAAAATAGAAATCTGATTGACTGTCATTTTGAATTATGAATTATGAGTTATGAATTTTGAATCTTTAGCAAAGTTTACGCAAGTCTTTTACACGGACTGCCTTTCCTTCCTGTACCGGCAGGGAGCCTTTGGCCACAAGTTTCAGGTGGGGAGTCAGCAGCAGCTCGTCTTTCAGCTGACGGGTAACGTCTTTTGCCAAACGTTGCAGCACGCTGTAATCATCGGTAAAGAGATCGCTCAGTTCTACTTCGATCAGCATTTCGTCGTTGTTGCCTACCGTTTCGATCGTGATCAGGTAGTTGCTGCCCAGTTCCTTGAACTGCATCAATATCTTTTCAATCTGGATCGGGAAGAGGTTGACACCTTTCAGGATGATCATGTCGTCGCTGCGGCCTTTGAAACGTGCTAACCGCCTGTGTGTACGTCCGCAAGGACAGTCTCCCGGCAAGAAGCAGGTGAGGTCGCGCGTACGGTAGCGGAACAGCGGCATGGCTTCCCGGTTGATAGTGGTCAGGACCATTTCCCCGACTTCGCCTTCTTTTACAGGCTGCAAAGTGACCGGGTCGACAATCTCAACGATTACGTTGTCTTCCCAGATATGAAGCCCGTTCTGTTCGGTACATTCGAAAGCGACACCCGGTCCGTTCATTTCCGACATTCCGAAACAGTTATATGCTTTTACGCCTAACAGCTGTTCGATACGGCGGCGCTGTTCTTCCGAATGGGGTTCAGCGCCGATACAAACGGTATGCAGTTTGGTGTCACGACGGGGGTCGAGGCCTATTTCATACATCACTTCCGCCAGACGGGTCGCATAGCTGGGTATGATATGGAGGCAGGTCGTTCCGAAATCCGTAATAAACTTAATCTGCCGTTTGGTATTCCCGGCTGCGGCAGGCACTGTCAGGCAACCTAATTTTTCAGCTCCGTACTGGAATCCCAAGCCACCGGTAAACATACCGTAGCCGGATGTGTTCTGGAAAACATCGGTGTCGCGTATGCCGACCATATACATACAGCGTGCAACCTGATTCGCCCACTGGTCGAGGTCTTTTGCCGAGTGCAACACGACAGTCGGGTTACCGGTCGTTCCGCTGGACGAGTGGATACGCACGCAGTCTTTAATAGGTATGGCAGCCATTCCATAGGGGTAATTGTTGCGGAGATCGTCTTTTGTCGTAAAAGGAATCTTTTGCAAATCATCCAAGGATTGAATACTATCGGCTGTTATGCCGTTTTCTTTGAATACTTTACTGTAGAAAGGAGAATTTCCGGCTAATTCTATTGTCTTTTTTAATCGCTCCAACTGTAGCTTTTCCAGATCTTTGCGACTCATGGTTTCAATATCTTTCTGCCAATATTCCATCGTTTTTCGTATTATTATGTGTTTAATTCATGAAATTAGACTGCAAATGTATCTTTTATTTTGGATAGATTGTATATTTCTGGTCGAAAATATGGAAGAGGAAATTTTTTTAGGATTGTTAGCTGAAATATTTTTAGTACATTTGTCAAGTAGGTAATGTAAGAGTTGTGACCCTTAAATAATTTCACAAATGAGTAAATATAGCGATTTCTCGAAAGAAGAACTGATCCATCGCATTGAAGTGCTGGAAGCCGGGATGACGTTTTACGAAAATCAACAAAAGTCTGAAATACAAGATGAAAACCTTCTTAATCAAAGAAAGTTGAATTTTTTGAATATTCTTATGAATACGATCTTGTCCAATATTTTTGTGGCAATATCGGTAAAGGATATTTTTGCCGGTTTCAAATATATCTACTTTAATCAGGCGGCGGAACAATTCACAGGAGTTAAAGCTGATGATATAATTGGAAAGACCGATTTTGAATTGTTTCCTGATTCCCGCCGGGCGCATGAAATGCGTACGGAAGACTATTCGACTATCAAAAACGGGCGACTGGAAAAATATATGGTGGAATATGAAAAACCGGATGGCGGAATCCGCATCGTGAATAATATCCGTTTGCTGATTACCAATCCGGACCCGGAAGCTTCTCCGTTGATTTTAACGATGATGTGGGATATTACCGAACAACGGGAGAATGAGCTGAACTTAATCAAAGCGCAGGAAGCAGATAAAATGAAAAATGCTTTTATCGCGAATATGAGCCATGAAATCCGGACTCCTTTGAATGCAATCGTCGGATTTTCCCATCTGATTACGGAGACGGACAATGCCAGCGAGGCACAGGAATACCTGTCCATTATCAGTAACAGCAGTGAACAGTTGTTGCAGCTGATCAACGATATGCTCGATTTTGCGAAAATAGAATCGGGTACGCTTAATTACAACAAATCGTGGGTGGATTTGAAAGATGTTTGCCATAATATATATGTAAGCCAATCTCTGAAAATGACATCGGATGTTGCTTTGTTGTTCAATGAAAGCCTTTTGCCTTCTATCCGGGTATTTACAGATGCACAACGGATAGAGCAAGTACTAAACAATCTGATGTCCAACGCGATCAAATGCACGACTTACGGTTTCATTTCCTTGTCTTACAAAGTCGAAAAAGAATGTGTCCGCTTATCCGTTACCGATACCGGTGTCGGGATTGACTCCGATAAGCTGTCAACGGTGTTTGAACGTTTTGTCAAACTGGACAGCTTCCGCCAGGGGACAGGTTTGGGACTGTCGATCTGCAAAATGATCGTGGAGAAATTAGGGGGCGAAATCGGCGTTGAGTCTGAACCGGGTAAAGGTTCCACTTTCTGGTTCACACTTCCCATAGGCAATGAAGAGGAAAAGCTCGATACCGAAGGAAATGAGGATATCGTTTTTGCAAAAGACGCTGTACTTGATGCGCTACCGGGGCAATATACGATATTGATAGCAGAAGATGTGTTGGAAAACTATTTATTATTGCAGGCGATTCTCAAAGGGAAATACCGGTTATTGCATGCCGTAGACGGAAAGCAGGCCGTGGAAATGTTCCGCAAATATAATCCGGATATAATCCTGATGGATATTAAAATGCCGGTGATGGATGGCTATGCCGCAACAAAAGATATCCGGGCATTATCGGCAAGCGTACCGATCCTTGCTTTGACGGCTTTTGCGTTTAAACAGGAAAAAGAGCAGGCAATGGAATATGATTTTACCGATTATCTGACCAAACCAGTAGATATTCCGATGCTGAAACATAAGATTAAGTATTATTTAAATAAGATAGAGGTATGAAAAATGTATTTTTATTCCTGGCTACAGGATTTGAAGAGATTGAAGCTTTAGGTACGACGGATATCTTACGTCGGGGCGGTGTCCGGGTTTCTACGGTATCGATTATGGGAGAACTGCAAGTTATGGGCGCCCATAATATACCGGTAGTGGCCGACTACTTGTTTGAAGATGCGGACTTTAGTGCGGCGGATGCGTTGGTATTACCGGGTGGGATACCTGGCAGTAATCATTTGAATACCTGTACGCGGTTGAAAGAACTGGTCATGCAGAAATATGAGGAAGGAAAGCTTTTGGCTGCTATCTGTGCCGGTCCGATGGTATTAGGCGGATTAGGACTGCTGAAAGGACGTAAAGCGACCTGTTTCCCTTATTTTGAACCGACTATGGTCGGAGCTATACCGACAGAGAACGGGGTGGAACAAGACGAAAATATCATAACGTGTAAAGGTCCCGGTTTTGTGTTCGATTTTGGCTTGACAATCCTGAAAAACCTTAAGGACGAGGAGATCGCGGAAGAAGTCGCAGCCGCTTTGCTTGTGGCTAATCCGGAGTCGTCGAAGGCCGAATCGTGAATTTCCGGGGATAGTTGAACGCGATTGCCAATAACGCGCCGGCCCCCAATAAATAAGGATAATAGAGATATTGCATTATCTCGATAGGAGAGACGTGTCCTAAGCCTGCTGCCATCAGTAACTGTGCTCCGTACGGAATAATACCTTGTACAAAGCAGGAGAAAATGTCCAGTAGGCTTGCGCTGCGTCTCGGATCTATTTTGAAACGGTCTGCGATGTCTTTGGCTATCGGGCCTGCCATAATCAAAGCGATGGTATTGTTTGCAGTGCAAAGATTGGCGAAACTGATTAAAGCGGCAATACTTACTTCTGCACCTTTTGAGGAACGGATATGGGAAGTCAGCTTTAAAATAATCCAATCGATCCCACCATTATACCGTATCATTTCCAGCATTCCTCCGGCCAACAAAGTGACGATAATCAGTTCACCCATATTAGTAATACCAAGCCCCATCGAAGCATCCATCCCCAAATATCAAAACCTCCGGTAATCAGTCCGACAACGCCGGAAAGGATAATTCCGATTATCAGAACCATCATTACATTTACACCGCAAATTGCTGTTACCAGTACCACCAGATAGGGCAGAACCTTGATCCATTCGATAGGTCCCGTTTCGTATGTACTGTCTATTCCGCTACCGATCAATACATATATAATACCTGTCAGGATTGCGATAGGAAGAGCGATACGGATATTTACCTTAAACTTATCGTTCATGTTGCAGCCCTGTGTCCGGGTTGCAACAATAGTCGTATCTGAGATGAAGGATAAGTTGTCACCAAACATAGCCCCGCTCACGACTACACCCAGCATGAGCGCATCGGGCATTCCGGTTTTATCCGCAATCCCGACAGCGACGGGGGCCAAAGCGACAATTGTTCCGACTGAAGTTCCGACTGAAATCGAAATAAAACAAGCTGCTAAAAAGATGCCTGCCGCCAATAAATTGCCGGGCAGAATAGACATAGCCAAGTTTACGGTGGCATCGACAGCCCCCATCGCCTTTGCCGTTTGCGCGAAGGCTCCGGCAAGGATGAAGATCAGCACCATCAGCATGATGTTACTGTTAGCGGCTCCCCGGCAAAATTGTTCGATCCGGTTACTTAGCTTTCCCCCTTTGGAAATAGCTATGGCAACAACCGAAGCAACCACAAACGCCACTGTAATGGGCATCTTGTAGAAATCTCCGGCAATAATGGAAACAACCAGATAGGACAACAGGAAAACGGCCAGTGGCGTCAATGCCCACGGGTTTGGGGCGTGATGGAGTCGGGAACTATTTTGATCTGTCATTGCAAAACCGTAATATTAGAACGTGAATCGTAGCGCAATCCTGATACCTCCCTTTTTGATATCGGGGTGATTCAGGTAAGTCAGTCGTCTGTAATAATCGATGCGCAATATCTTGAATATGTTTTCCAGACCGACGCTACATTCCATATAAGGCGTATTGCCTAATGGCTGTGTTCCTTCCGGCAACAGGAAGAGTCCCGGAGTCAAAGTCGGATTGTTTTTATCCGTCAACCCGCCGTATATCATATTAAAGGAAACCACTTCGCGCAGGCGCAGCCACTTAATTCCCGGAATGCGGTTTAGTATCCAACCCTTCAGGTAGTAAGTCGCATTAAAGGATACATATTGGTCGGTGACAAACTCCAAGGCACTCATCATGTGGAACGCTTCCGGCTGGATTGTAACGGACTGGTTTGTGTTGGGTAGGACCAGCAGAGGGAAAGGAACTTTATCCCAAACCTTTCCAGCTTTCAATTGCGCATCGATATGTCCGAATGAAGACAACCAGATACGCTTTTCGGCGCTGATCTCCGTATGGTTATAATTGTAGTCACCTCCTAATACGCCTTTAATGCCCAACTGGTGGGAGAGTTTGAAGACCGGGGCATCTTTAGACAGGTTGAATACGGATTCTTTACCTGAACGCCCATTATAAGACCGTTCACCCGGGGCGAAGCGCAACTGTGTTCCGATCTCGGATGTCGTAAAATCTTTCAGCAGGTATAATTTGCCGGTCTCGTCGCGTTTAATGTACTGGAGCGTTCCGGCTGCTTCATTGTTTTGATTCATCAGCCATGACTTCCAAGTCAATCCGTTCAGCCATTCCTTCTCATATTGCAATACACTTTTACGGATGTACTGCATCTTCGTAACGGGTTCGCCGACTTTCCAGGCGACAAAAATGTTATCTTTACTGGTGAAAAGGAAGTCCTGCCCAGGTGTGTACACGTCATATTCCTGGATAAACGATAAGTTGTTGACCGGATTTTCCCCTTCGTGATATTCTTTTTTATTGAAACTATGCGTCAGCTTCAGGTTGTATTTTAATTTACGGTCGTTTGTTCCATATGCCAGATATCCGCTTGCAAACCAATACGGACTCAGATTTGCCGTTGTCATTCCTCCGACACGCATACGGAAACCTTCCAGATGGTTCGCACTGAAAGTCGTATTCATCGGGCCAAAGTCGAACTTGGTCACTTTTTTATCGTTCGCAGTCGGAATATAACCCGTAATCAGTATCTCCGCCGTCTTGATAATGGCATTGAAAGCTGGGACCTTGCGCAATTGAGCCAATAAGTCTTTCAAGGCATCTTCTTTTTCTTTCAGAGGTATGGGACGGTTATGCATCCAGAAAGTATCGGGTTGCGCGGTCGCTTCCGGCAAGACATGTAACGCCCCCAAGAGGCCGAAAACCGAATCGGCATTCTGGACATTGAAATTATAGTTATCATAGTTCCTGAGCTGATGGGCATATAGTTGTTGTGTCCCTTTCACCACATAGAAATTGACAAAGGTGTTTTCCTGGTCGATCACCCAGGTACTGTCCGGCATCCGCTTGAATTCCTGTTCGATACGCAGTTTGTCTACCCAGTTCAGGTTGATGTTGGCAGGTGTGTTCAACAATACCTTTTTGACAGCATAATTACCGTCGAGAGTTATGTAAAGCCGTCCGGTAAACCCGTAACTTTCGCTGTTCGCCGGAACGAAAGCGAGGTCAACGCATTTATCACCTCCTATATCGAGCGTGTCCATGATATAGTAGTGGTAATAAGTGGTCGCCAACGTAGAGGATAAAGGGCTGACGAAACGGTTCAACAGGATAGGGATGTTATTATCAAAGATGTTGACGCTCTTGAATATTTCTTCCAGATTGGAAGTGATGCCACCGCCATCATCCAAAGATTTGTCGATTCCCTGCATGCGCTTGGCCCTTACTATTGTCTTCTCTGTCTTAGGACTTTTCCGGTAATAGAAATCCGACAGGTTTTCACGAACGGAAACGGTCAGGATCGGTTTACCGTTGAATTCGGATGTGTCCAGATAGTTCTTGATAAACTTAAACTTCTTCAGGAATTTATTCTTGTCAAGATTCGGGTTGAAGTTGTCCAACGACAAACTCAATTTTTCATACACTTCTGTCTGGTACTCCGGTTTGGCTTCAATCCGGTTGTCATTCTTATGTGCAATTACATTTTTGATGAGCTCGACTGCCGGATTATCTTTCCGGGTATATTTTTCCCGCTTCGGTTTGATTACGACTTCGGATATTTCGAAAGCGGTCGGTTTGAGCAAAAACACTAAATTGTCGTTCTTTTGACCGGGTTTGAGATCGATAAACTTAGTGTCATATCCTAATGAGGCGGCTGCCAGCTTCGTATATCCCTCATTATTTTGAAGAGTAAACGCTCCGTCGTCGTCTGTCATTGCTCCGATAGTGGATCCGTCAAAATATACGGACACAAATGGGAGCGGCTCACCGGTGATCGAATCTTTTACGATACCGGAAGCCGATGTAAAACTCTGAGCGTATAAGATGGAGATGCCTGTTACTGACTGTAACAAAGCTATTAATAATATATAACCAATAAGTTTCATCATGTATGTAACGTTCTTCCTTCTCGGAAATGTAGGAACAAAGGTAGACTTTTTTATTGGTTAGATAAGTATGGCAATATTAAGTTTTTTATCTTTTAATATTTATACAGGATAGTAAAGATGAGATTTATAGATAAATTCTCCATATATTTGCTCTCTCTAAAAAAGGGACGAGAGATTGGGTCGTGGGATTTATCAATAATTGGTTATTTGCCTTATTATCCAAGAAAAACCTCAAAATTTAATTATGATTAAAAATTTGAAGCAAACAATCGCTCAAGAAGCAAGATTGGAAGATGTAGTTCAGAAATATGCGGAATTGCATCGTGGAAGTAAATCAGGAAAAACACTAATGTGTAGTTGTCCATTTCATAAAGATGACGAAAAATCTTTTAAAATAAAAGTAACGGATCAAATCTACGAGTGTGATGTCTGTAAAGAAGCCGGTGACGTTGTCCGCTTGACACAACAGTTAGTCGGTTGTAATGAAGGGGAAGCATTACGCCTTTTGGTGGATTGGTTCCATATTCCGATTGATGAAAATGGATTGGAATGCCTTGCCCGCAAGAGTAAGCGGAAAAAGGAAAAAGAAAAGAGTATGTTTACTGCCAAGCATAGAGAAAAAGAGTTCAATATGTTATTAAACTCTTTCACCTCCAACTCATGCAGTAGTCCTCTTTTAGCCTATGCCCATCAATATTTGGAGCTTGGTGTGGCGGCAGATATCCTTCCGGATACCTATGAACAGATTTCCGGATGCAAGCTCTTCCCTGTTCGGGATGATAGCGGAAGTTTACAAGGTTTTCTTAAATACGTTCCGGAAGAAAAAGAAGAAGAAGGCTTTTGCATTCCTGCAGATTTGAGAGAAACAAACCTGTTGGGGCTTTATCAGGCAATCGAGGCTATAAAACGATGCGGTTTTGCATATTTGGTATGGAACAGCAAGGATTTAATGATCATGCATGCCGCAGGTTTCACCAATACGGTAGCCTGTTGCGGGCCGGAACTGACTTATCGCCACATCGAATCGCTTTTAAAACAGACGAATCAGGTTGTCTTTATGTACCCCGATGAAATATCCAAACAGGTCAGAGCGACAAAAGCGGCCGCCCGATTATCGCATCTTTCAATAACTCCATATCGTTTTCCTTTGCCAAGAAAAGGATTATCATCTTTATACTATAAGATGGAACCAGCCCGATTTGAGTATTTTATCCGTCAGTCTACCCGTCTGAATTATCTGGATGCGGTAAACGTACGTCTTATTGCCCGATTAGAGGAAATAACGAAACAGCTGGCAAGCGTGCAAGTATTGGAAGAGAAACTCCAGTTACGGTCCGAGTTGATTCAAGTGCGGAACAAGGTTGACAAGCTGACCGGTCTTTTAGATAGAAACTGGGGCTATTTATATCGATATTTCGGATAAATTGATTGCGAGATAAAAAAGCAGGATGAAAGCGCATACAAGAAAGAAAAAGATTATGGCGGTGACTCTGACCGGGTCGGTAGCCAATTTCCTGTTACTGGTTTTCAAATTTGTAGCAGGCGTATTGGGACACAGTAGTGCCATGATTGCAGATGCCGTCCATTCTCTTTCCGACTTTGTTACGGATGTAATCGTACTGCTTTTTATCAATATATCGTCAAAGCCGAAGGATGAAGGGCATGACTACGGGCATGGTAAGTATGAAACGTTGGCCACTTCGGTCATCGGTATCGTCCTGATGTGCGTAGGAGTCGGCCTTTTCTGGGAAGGGGCGAATAAGATATATGGATTTTATTTCATGGATGAGCCGCTTGAAAGTCCGGGAAAGATTGCCCTGCTCGCTGCTGTCGTATCTATAATGATAAAGGAGGCGTTGTTTCGCCTGACCCTTTCTGTCGGCAGGCGGGAAAACAGCCAGGCGGTTATTGCGAATGCCTGGCATCATCGTTCGGATGCTTTTTCTTCCATAGGCACGGCGCTTGGAATCGGCGGTGCAATCCTGTTGGGCGACAACTGGCGTGTGCTGGACCCGATCGCGGCTGTTATCGTCAGTATCCTGATTGTAAAAGTGGCTTTCCAGTTGGTCCTCCCTGCAATAAATGACCTGTTGGAGAAATCATTGCCTAAAGAAGTGGAAGACGAGATCCTTTCAGTCATTAACGAGACTCCGGACGTGAAGAACCCGCATAATCTGTGTACCCGCCGTATCGGCAATGATTTTGCAATCGAGGTTCATATCCGTGTGGACGGCCAGACAACCGTCAGCCATGCACACGAACTGACAAAAGAGATAGAGCGGAAATTACGGTTGAAATATGGTCCGGCAACTCATATTGTTTTACATGTCGAACCGGTAAAATGAAGGAAGATGAACGATACGATAAAGTTATATAGAGGAGAAGTTTTCGACTTTACAGATTCGCCTTTGGACAGAAGTGACGCTTTCCGGTATTTCCCCGACGGAGCGTTGGTCGTGAAGGAAGGGATCATAATCGATTGCGGGCCTTTCAAAGAACTCGAAAGCCACTACGCTGGTTGTGAACGGATCAACTATTCCGACAAGCTGATAATGCCGGGCTTTATCGATTCTCACATCCATTATCCGCAAGCCGAGATTATCGGGATGTATGGGAAACAATTGCTTGAGTGGCTGAATGACTATACTTTTCCTGCCGAACAGGCTTTCTCGTCTCCGGAGCATGCCGAACGGATCGCACGCTTTTTCGTGCAGGAACTGTTCCGGAACGGGACGACGACCTGTATGGCATATGCGACTGTGCATGCCGCATCCGTCAATGCCCTTTTTTCGGTTGCTTCGGAATATAATATGTGTATGATGACCGGAAAAGTGCTGATGGACCGTAATGCGCCGGATGGTTTGACCGACACGGTCGGGCGGGGAGAGGCCGAAAGCCGTTCTCTGATCGAAGCCTGGCATAAGAAAGGGCGTAACCGTTATGTGATCACTCCCCGTTTTGCGATCTCCTGCTCGAACGAACAACTGAGGCCGCAGGACGCCTGCATGAGCAATATCCGGATACTTATATCCAAACGCATCTTTCCGAAAATAAGGAGGAAATCTGTAATACACTTTCCTTGTGTCCCGGCTGCCGGGATTATTTAGAAGTGTACGAACGGGCGGGACTGGTTACAGACCGTTCGGTTTTCGGCCATTGCATCCATCTGTCGGATTCGGAATGCCGCCGCCTGGCAGAAGCCGGTTCGGTTATCGCTCATTGCCCGACTTCCAATCTCTTTTTAGGAAGCGGCCTGTATGATATGCGGCAGGCCAACCGGATCGGCATGCAGACCACGCTGGCGACCGATGTCGGTGCCGGAACGTCTTACTCCTTGCTTCGTACGATGGGCGAATCTTACAAGGTGCAGCAACTCAACGGATATCCGATGTCCGTACTGGAATCCTTTTACAAATGTACTTTAGGAGCCGCAAAGGCGCTCCATCTGGAGGATGAAACAGGCAGTTTTGAAAAAGGCCGGAAGGCGGACTTCATCGTTCTCGATTATGCCGCCACCCCTTCCCAACAAATACGCCGGGAATATCTGGAACGCAATGGGAAATGGGAACTGGAGAACAAACTCTTCGGTTTGCAAACTTTAGGGGATGACCGTAACATTGTGGCAACCTATATCATGGGGAAACGAATGTGAAGTCTTTGCGACTGAAACTAAAGTGTCTGCGGTCGAAACTAAAGTTTCAGCCGAGGAAACTAAATTTTCGTCCCGTGAAACTAAAGTTCCATCGGCATGAAACAAAAGTTTCAACTGCACGGAATTGTTGAAACTAAAGTTTCAGACTTTCGGATGCTTGAAACTTTTTTGTAATCTCCTAAAACACTTGCATTTCGTTCCTGACTGTCGTCACGCCGATCAAGCGGTCGTAGCGGGCACCCATCGGGCGGAAGTAGACGTAGATGCTATATTCGTTTTGCGTCTGGTAGAAGTTGCCTTCTATCGGTCCGGTCTGTCCGACCGTAGATCCGGTAGGGACAAACAAATATTGGTAGTTGTAGCTGCCTTGTTTCAGCAGGACTGCTTTTTCGTATTGGTTTGTTTCGAAGTTATAGCCCATTTTACTCTTTTCGTCCAATACATTATTATACAGCTCACCGTTCAGATAGACGTTTCCATCGGGCAACGGGTCACAGGCAAGCGCGAAATGCACGATGTAGTAATCGGCTTCCGTATCGGGATCGTTGCAACCGCTGCAACGGATGAAGAAACGCCCGTCCTGGTCCTGGTCGTACTGATAGGTCCCTTTGTCCCGCTTATAATCGGTCATCAACTCCACATTATAATAAGGGTTGTGATAAGAGATGTCTTCGACGTGCATCCCGTTATATTTGTTGCTCAGGAACTCCATACGCCGGTATTCGTTTCCGGCAGGGAAAATCAGGTTGCGGTTGTAAGTATAGGAAATCTGGTTTTCTAAAATGCTCATCGGCTGCAGGTCGGTGACGGCATTATCGCGCCGGTTGTCCTGATAGACATATATCTTCAGGTCTGTTTGCGGATAGGTGATCGGGAAATTCTTGTTATTGATGGTGAAGCTGACCTGCTGATGGCTCTGGTTGGTGTCGATGTCCGTATTCCCGCTGACGGAAGCTGCGATGTTGACGACAGGTTCGGCCACCGAGAAACAGGCCGTAAACACGATCTGGTCCGGATTGTCTTCCTTATAGACCTGTATGGCGTAATTTCCGGAAACTTTGAACTGGACGTCGTCGTTCGGAAGCAACAGGCGATAGTTGGAATATTGGGTGGTTGTCCCGATGGAATTGGCAAAATCGTCGATTGTCATTCCCTGGAAACCGTTCATGTATTCGATGGGGCTCAACTGCGACTGTGTCCAGTCGGCATTGCAGTGTATGACGTTGTAGGCATACCGTGTGTACCCGCTGCCCAAACCGTCGAAATTGATTTCGATCCGCTCGTCGCCGCCCAAAGCGATATAAGGCTCGGATATCAACTCGCCGGCCACTTTCACCTGAAGCGTCTTTATCTGTTTGTTGTTGACGTCGGTAAAATACTTCACTTGTGCATTTGCCCCGATGGAAAGGGCAAAAAGCGACATAAAAAGCAAACTGTACACTCTCTTTTTCATATTTCTTTCTTTGACAATGCAAAATTATGGAATTATTTCTTTAATTATTTCCTTTCGCCTGCTTTAAAGCATAAAAAATTGCTTACTTTTGCGGGAAAATTACATATAAACAATTTTAGTTGTATCATGGCAAATGTGATTAAGATTAAAAAGGGTTTAGACATTAATCTGAAGGGCAAAGCTTCGGACGTACTGTTAAACGGGGGGAAAAGCGATACTTACGCGATCGTTCCCGATTATTATAACGGTATTGTACCCAAAGTTGTTGCCAAAGTAGGAGAAAAAGTCAAAGCCGGTTCTGTATTGATGATCGATAAGAACCGCCCGGAGATCAAGTTTGTTTCGCCTGTCAGTGGCGAAGTAACTGCCGTAAACCGAGGAGAGAAGCGTAAGGTGCTTAGCATTGTTGTTAAGCCGGATGCGCAGATCGAGTACGAGGACTTCGGCAAGAAAAATGTAGCTTCTCTGAAAGGAGAGGAGGTTAAGGACGCAATCCTGAATGCCGGTTTGTGGCCTTATATCAAACAACGTCCGTATGACATCGTCGCTTCGCCGGCAGATGCTCCGCGTGACATCTTTGTTTCTGCATTCTACTCCGCACCGTTAGCGCCGAACTTCGATTTCATCGTGAAAGGTCAGGAAGCAGATTTCCAGACAGGGTTGGATGCATTGGCAAAGCTTACCGCCGGTAAGGTTTATGTCGGTGTCCGCAAAGGTTCTTCCGTCAGTGTGAAAGGTGTTGAAACAGTGGAAGTGGAAGGTCCGCATCCTGCAGCGAATGTGGGAGTACAGATTAATCACATCAAGCCTGTCAACAAAGGCGAAGTGGTTTGGACGGTAAATCCTGCCGATGTGATCGTAATCGGCCGTCTGTTCAATAAAGGTATTGCCGATTTCAGCCGCCTGGTTGTGCTGACCGGTTCCGAAACGACAGAAAGAGGATATATCAAGGCTATCTCCGGTTGTACGGTTGACAGCCTGGTTGCCGGAAAGATCCTGAAAGGGAACGAAGACGTTCGTATCATCAGCGGTAATGTGCTGACCGGTACGAAGGTGATGAAAGACGACTACTTAGGCGCTTACGACAATCAGATTACCGTAATCCCGGAAGGCGACGAAACATACGATTTCTTCGGTTGGGCTACTCCCGGCTTTGGAAAATACAGTGTCAGCCACTCTTTCCCGACCTGGCTGATGGGTAAGAACAAAGAGTATGTAATCGACGCCCGCATCAAGGGTGGCAAACGCGCCATGATCATGTCTAACGAATACGAAAGCGTATTCCCGATGGACATCATGCCGGAATACCTGCTGAAGGCAATCATCACGTTCGATATCGACAAGATGGAAAACTTAGGTATCTACGAAGTGGCTCCCGAAGATTTTGCACTTTGCGAATTTGTTGACACATCCAAGCTTGAAATCCAGAAGATCGTTCGTCAGGGCTTGAATCTGTTATACAAGGAAATGAATTAATAACATTAAAAAATTAGAATACATTGAAAGCGTTAAGGAATTACCTCGACAAGATTAAGCCTAACTTTGAGGAAGGCGGAAAGCTGGCGATGTTCCGTTCTGTTTTTGAAGGTATCGAAACATTCTTATTTGTTCCGAATGCGACTTCCAAATCAGGCGTACATATTCATGACTATATTGACTCGAAGCGTACGATGACCGTGGTTATCATAGCTTTGTTGCCCGCTTTGCTTTTTGGTATGTATAATGTCGGTTATCAGCATAACCTTGCGGTTGGTACTGATCCGGGATTTCTCATGACTTTTATTTTTGGTTTTCTGGCTGTATTGCCTAAAATCATTGTTTCGTATGTGGTTGGTTTGGGTATCGAGTTTGCGGTTGCCCAGGTGAAGAAGGAAGAAATTCAGGAAGGTTTCCTGGTTTCCGGTATCCTGATCCCGATGATCGTTCCGGTGGACACTCCGCTGTGGATGATCGCTGTTGCCACTGCATTCGCTGTTGTTTTTGCAAAAGAAGTATTTGGCGGTACGGGATATAATGTATTTAATGTAGCCTTGGTTACACGTGCATTCCTGTTCTTTGCCTATCCGGCAGCCATGTCGGGCGACCAGGTGTTTGTCCGTACAGCCGACACGTTCGGTATTGGTGGCGGCCAGGTTGTGGACGGTTTCTCCGGTGCAACTCCGCTGGGACAGATTGCAATTGCAGGCAAGGAACTGATCAATTCGTTCCAGGCTGTCGATGTTCTCGGACATCCGATTTCCACATGGGACATGTTCTTGGGTCTGATTCCGGGTTCAATCGGTGAAACATCCGTATTGGCAATTCTGATCGGTGCCGTAATCCTTCTGTTTACAAGAATCGCAAGCTGGAAGACAATGGTTTCCGTATTTGTCGGTGGTGCTGTCATGTCATTGATCTTCAATATGGTCGGAACGACAGTTTCGATGTGCGTATCTCCGCTGGATCAACTGTTCCTGGGCGGTTTCGCATTCGGCGCCGTGTTTATGGCTACCGACCCTGTCACTTCAGCCCGTACGGAAACAGGTAAATATATCTATGGCTTCCTGGTTGGCGCCATGGCTATTATCATCCGCGCGTTGAACCCGGGTTATCCCGAAGGTATGATGCTCGCTATCCTGTTGATGAATGTATTTGCTCCGCTGATCGACTACTACGTAGTGGAAGCTAACATCAACCGCAGATTGAAACGTGTAATCAAATAAAGTAAGAAGGAGTATGGCTAAATATAAATGTAAAGTATGTGGATATATCCACGAAGGAAATAAAGCTCCGGATGTTTGTCCTATATGTGCAGCTCCTGCTTCCGATTTCGAAGAAGTGAAAGACGAGGCTGCAGCCAAGAAGGGTATGAACCGGGATAGCAATGTTTATACGGTTGTATATGCTTCGGTAATGGTTGTTCTGGTAGCCGTCGTGTTGGCTTTCACTTCCCAGTCGCTGAGAAGCTTCCAGCAGAAGAATGAAGAAAACGACAAGCGCCAGCAGATTCTGCGTTCCATCAACGTAGCGGTTTCTGCCAATGAAGCTGAAGCTAAATATAACGAATTGATCAAGGAGGCATTCCTGGTAAATGAAAACGGACAGAAGGTGGACGGCGATGCTTTTGCTGCCGATGTAGTAAAGGCTGCAACCGAACACGAATACCCGGTTTTCGTAGCTAATGTAGACGGCCAGACAAAATACATCATGGCTTTGCATGGTGCAGGTCTGTGGGGCCCGCTGTGGGGATATATTTCCGTAGATAGCGATAAGAACACGGTGTACGGCGCCGACTTCAGCCACCAGGGGGAAACTCCGGGTCTGGGTGCCGAAATCGCCAAGCCGGCGTTCAGCAGTGAATTTAAAGGCAAAAAGCTGTTTATGGATGGAACATTCAAATCTGTTGCCGTAGTAAAACCCGGCAAGAGTGTGGAAGGCCAGGATTATGTTGACGGTATTTCCGGCGGTACGATCACCAGTAAGGGTGTCGACGCGATGTTGTTCAACAGTTTGAGTGGTTATGTCAAATTTTTAACCTCACAAAATTAAGAGAAGATGGGATTATTATCGAATAAGAATAAAGAAGTTCTGTTAGGCCCGCTTAGCGCCAACAACCCTGTTGTCGTCCAGATGCTGGGTATCTGCTCTGCGCTGGCTGTAACATCAAAACTGGAGCCGGCTATTGTAATGGGTATTTCAGTAACGGCTGTTGTGGCTTTTGCCAACGTAATCATTTCATTGATCCGTAATACAATTCCTAACCGTATCCGTATTATTGTACAGTTGGTGGTTGTCGCTGCGTTGGTAACTATTGTTAGTGAAGTGTTGAAAGCATTTGCTTACGATGTAAACAAACAGCTTTCCGTGTTTGTCGGTCTGATCATTACCAACTGTATCCTGATGGGACGTCTGGAAGCATTTGCTTTGGGTAACGGCCCGTGGGAATCATTCCTCGACGGTATCGGCAACGGCCTCGGGTATGCGTTGATACTGGTGATCGTCGGTTTCTTCCGCGAACTGTTAGGTTCCGGCACACTGTTAGGCTTCCAGGTAATTCCGCAGGCATTCTATGACTTCGGTTATGTGAACAACGGTTTGATGATCCTGCCTCCGATGGCGTTGATCGTGATTGCTGTGATTATTTGGGTTCATCGTGCTCGTAACAAGGAACTTCAGGAAAATTAATGCTAACTATTAAAAGAATAATAGAATGGAAGAATTATTAAGCACATTCGTCCGCTCGATTTTTGTAGACAACATGATCTTCGCATACTACTTGGGTATGTGTTCGTTCGTGGCTGTTTCCAAAAATGTGAAGACAGCTTTAGGATTAGGTATAGCAGTGACATTCGTGCTCTTGTGTACACTGCCGATCAACTATATGCTTGAAAACTATGTACTGAAAGAAGGTGCATTGAGCTGGTTGGGACCGGATTTCGCAAACGTGAATCTGAGCTTCCTCGCTTTCATCATCTTTATCGCCGTTATTGCATCTTTCGTGCAATTGGTTGAAATGGTTATCGAGAAGTTTTCACCCTCTCTGTATGCTTCCCTGGGTATCTTTTTGCCGCTTATCGCTGTAAACTGCGCTATCCTGGGTGGTTCTCTGTTTATGCAGCAGAAAGCATTTCCGAATGTAGGTGTTGCAACTGTGTATGGCTTAGGTTCTGGTATCGGATGGTTGCTGGCTATCGTAGGTATGGCTGCTATCCGTGAAAAACTGGCATATTCAGACATTCCCAAACCGTTGAAGGGTCTTGGTATTACCTTCATTATCACCGGTTTGATGGGTATGGCCTTTATGTGCTTCTCAGGTCTTAAGATTTAAGTATTAACGCATTAAATAACAGATAAAGATGATTTTATTAATGTCGGGCGGACTTACAATCGCAGCCAGTGCAGTTGTTTTCCTTGTGATAACACTGATTCTGGTAGCCGCACTTTTGTTCGCTAAAGCAAAATTGGTACCATCCGGAAATGTAAAGCTGGAGGTAAATAAAGAAAAAGAAATAGAAACTCCGATAGGCGGAACGCTGTTGGGCGCTTTGCAGAGCGGGGGTATCTTCCTGTCTTCTGCCTGTGGTGGTGGTGGTAAATGTGGCCAGTGCCGTGCGCAGGTAATCGATGGCGGAGGAGAAATCCTGCCGACTGAAAAGGGCTTTTTCTCTCGCAAGCAGATCAAGGAACACTGGCGTCTGGCATGCCAGTGCAAGGTAAAGGAAGATATGGTCGTTCAGGTTCCGGACGAAGTATTCGGCGTAAAGGAATGGGAATGCGAAGTGATCTCCAACAAGAACGTGGCTACTTTCATCAAAGAGTTTATCGTAGCATTGCCTAAGGGCGAACACATGGACTTCCTGCCGGGTTCTTATGCCCAGATCAAGATTCCTGCATACTCAATGGATTATGACAAAGATATCGACAAGAACCTGATCGGTGACGAATATCTGCCGGCATGGAAAAACTTCGGTTTGTTCACGCTGAAATGCAAGAACGACGAGCCGACTATCCGTGCTTATTCTATGGCTAACTATCCTGCGGAAGGCGACCGTATCATGTTGACGGTTCGTATTGCCACACCGCCGTTCAAGCCGAAACCTCAGGTGGGCTTCCAGGATGTGATGCCGGGTATCGCTTCTTCTTATATCTTTACCCTGAAACCGGGTGATAAAGTGACGATGAGCGGTCCTTACGGTGATTTCCATCCGATCTTCGACTCCAAGCGCGAGATGATGTGGGTCGGCGGTGGTGCCGGTATGGCTCCGTTGCGTGCGCAGATCATGCACATGACAAAGACGTTGAAGACAACAGACCGCAAGATGTCATACTTCTACGGTGCCCGTGCACTGAACGAAGTGTTCTATTTGGAAGACTTCCTGGAAATCGAAAAAGAATTCCCGAACTTCACATTCCATCTGGCGCTCGACCGTCCGGATCCTGTAGCCGATGCAGCAGGCGTGAAGTACACGGCCGGTTTCGTTCACCAGGTAATCTACGATACTTATCTGAAGGATCACGAAGCTCCGGAAGATATCGAATACTACATGTGTGGTCCGGGCCCGATGTCAAAGGCTGTGGAAAACATGTTGGACAATTTAGGTGTGCCGCGTGAAATGTTGCATTTCGACGACTTCGGTGCATAAACGATCATTCGATCAAAATAAAAGAAGCGGGAAGAGATTTTTTCTTTTCCCGCTTTTTATTTTAGAACTATTCTGTTTATTAGAATGTTATCCTTGTAAATCAAGGGAAGGGAAACTCGGTATTACAAATGGGTGACAAAAAAAATACATTTCTTTTGTAATATAGTGCAGCGTTTCCCGTTCTAAATACATCATACTTGTATATGATTTTAAAATTGCAATAGATTATGAAAGCGTTGATATTATCTTTTTTTGCGGTTATCTTAGGTTATTCTCTCATTTTCAATGAGAAGGAATCAGCGGAACAGCCTGTTATAAAGGATAGTAATTCTGTCTATGTCGACAGGCCGGCCAATACTCAAATAAGCGATTCCATTTTGATTTACAAGGACCAAACCGCATCCATCCTGTAATTTACAGCTCGTCATATCCGGGAATACCGTTCAGAAAGACATAAGTCTGGTTGTTGTAGTCGATCTTGCAACAATAGTGGTTGAGTCCATTGCTTACGATCAGGTATTCGACATGCAAAACCATATTATAACGCGCAATCTGGTCGAATACGGCATTTGTGATGCTGACGGTAGGGGCTTTGTACTCGACAATTACCAAAGGCGCTAAAAAGCGGTTATAGGCAACCGTATCGCAGCGTTTTGACGTTCCATTCAATTTTACCAATACTTCATTGGCCAGAAGTTCTTTCGGATAATTTTTGAAAGAAATCAGATAGTTGACAAAATGCTGGCGTACCCATTCCTCCGGAGTCAGGGCTACATATTTACGGCGTACGGGATCAAAGATCGTACGTTTTCCATCTTTTTCTGTTACTTTAGGCGCGAAACCAGGCAAGTTTAATGTCAGCATTTACTATATTTGTTCTTTTATTCTGCGAAAACAGTCCATCAAAGGTAATGATTTATGAAAACAAAACAAGAAATTGTCGAGAATTGGTTGCCGCGCTATACGGAACGGAAACTGGAAGACTTTGATAAATATATCCTGCTTACCAACTTTACGAAATATGTGGAGCTGTTTGCAGAACATTTCAATGTCCCGATCTTAGGGCTGAAGAACACGATGCCGAATGCTTCCGCCAACGGTGTAACGATCATCAACTTTGGAATGGGTAGTGCGAATGCGGCTACGATCATGGACCTGTTGTCTGCGATCAAACCGACGGCAGTCCTTTTTCTGGGGAAATGTGGAGGGTTGAAAAAGACGAATAACCTGGGCGACTACGTCATGCCGATCGCTGCCATACGCGGGGAAGGAACTTCAAACGAATACCTTCCGGCGGAAGTACCGTCGCTTCCGGCCTTCTCGATGATGCGTGCCATTTCGTCTGCAATCCGCGACCGGGGAAAAGATTACTGGACCGGTACCGTTTACACAACGAACCGGCGGGTATGGGAATACGATAACGATTTTAAAGATTATCTTCGGCGGACGCATGCCACCGGCATCGATATGGAAACAGCAACACTGTTTACGGCAGGCTTTGCCAACAAAATCCCGACAGGCGCGCTGCTGATGATTTCCGATAAGCCGATGGAAGAAGACGGAGTGAAAACGGAAGCCAGTGACCGGGCCGTGACAAAAAACTTTGCAGAAGAGCATCTCATGTTGGGAGTGGAAGCGCTTCGTCAGATTATCGACGGAAAGAAAACAATCCGTCATATCCGCTTCAGTTGGTAATTGGAATAAAAGAGAGATTACGCGAAAATATGGCTAAAAAAGAATATACATACGAGGAAATATGCCGGGATATAGTGGCAAAAAAGTTTGCGCCTGTCTATATTATGATGGGTGACGAACCTTTTTTTATGGACCAGATAACGGAATTGTTGCTCGAAAATGTATTGGAGGAATCCGAACGGGATTTTAACCAGGTTATCATGTATGGAGCCGATACGGATGCAGCTGCGATAATAAATGCGGCACGCCGTTTTCCGATGATGTCAAAATATCAGTTAGTGGTAGTCCGGGAAGCACAATTAGTTCGTGATATAGAAGTGCTGTCGAACTATGTAAAAAATCCATTAATGTCGACTGTTCTGGTCATTAATTACAAATATAAAACACTGGACCGCCGTAAGGCATTAGCGGCTGCGACCGATAAAATAGGCGTATTATTCGAGTCTAAAAAAATCCCCGATTATAAGATGCCGGCCTTTATCGGTTCATTCATGCAACTACGTTCTATAGGGATCGATAATAAAGCCGCTCAAATGCTCTCAGATTTCCTTGGAAACGATTTAAGCCGCTTGAGCAAGGAATTGGATAAACTGGCGTTGATCCTGCCGGAAAAGGGAGCAAAACGCATCACGCCGGAGTTAATAGAGCAGAACATCGGAATCAGTAAAGAATACAATAACTTCGAGCTGATAAAGGCACTTGCCATGAAGGATGTCCTGAAGGCAAACAGGATTGCCCAGTACTTCGAAAAGAACCCGAAAAGCAATCCGATCCAGATGACCCTTCCTGTATTATTTAACTACTTCTCAAACCTGTTGATCTGCTATTATACGAAGGACCGTTCCGAGACCGGTCTGATGACGGCACTTGGTCTTAGGGGAACTTTCCAGGTCAAAGATTATCTTTTGGGAATGCGAAACTATTCGGCTATGAAGGTCTTTAACCTGATCAGTGATATCCGTATGACGGACGCCCGCTCGAAAGGAGTGGAAAATACATCGGTATCGGATGCCGAACTTCTGAAGGAGCTACTCTACAAAATACTTCATTAAACAACTTTTTATACCCAATAAGCAGAAAGAAGGGGCTTTTTCCTGGAATAACAAAAAAATAGACCGGAAAAATAAGCCTCTTCTTTTTGTTTTTCAGTGCATTATACTCATTTTAACCCACTCGTGAGTTGAATATTTATCCTCGCCTTACCATCCGTTCACAAAAATCATCAAAAAAGAGAGGTTTAGCCTTCACCAATGCCAAAAGAGATTGGCCAGGTAAGATAACATTCGTAAATCGGGACATTCTGTCAGTATCCCATAATATCAAAACAAATTATAGTGTTTAAATGTAAACTTAATTACAAATGTTACGATTGTAAACACAGCTGTTTGTGTAATTTATGTACGAATACAATTGTATTCTGTAAACAAAATTCAATAAGGAAACATTTGTTTATGTTTACATTACTATTATAAACTGATAAAAACAGACCTTTCAGCCAAACTTTCTATTTTTCGCATAAATAAGCATAAACCAGTTAATTACGTTGAAATATTAATCTGACACGTTAATTATAAGGCTACATCTGTGTACAAATGCTCATAAAAACAAAGAATAATCTTGTTTTTGTATTTTATAATAATAAGGATAACAATAAAATAGGTTACATAGTG